>CAYZXZ010000110.1:0-9291 GCA_964481615.1 uncultured Desulfobacteraceae bacterium
CGAAAAAATTTTGCGCCCACCAAAACCAAAAACCGGGATTTTCTGTCAGACACTAAATAAGAGCCTTGAAAGCAAGAGTTTTCTAAACATCTCGGTCTTATCTGGACTGCCGGATGGCGGGAACCAGGATCAGCAGGGCCGTGACCGGCAGGACAAAGTAGCGAAGGGCAAAATTCAGGCCGGGAAGGGCATCATAGTCAAGGGCCGTCAGTACCAGCCAGGCGGTGTAAGCGACATAGCAGGCCAGGAAAAGGGCGCCTTCCAGCCGATCGATCCGAAAGCCGGAAAAAAAGATGGGCAGGCAGGCCGCGGCAATGGCGATCATTACCGGGATGTCGAAGGCCAGGGCCGCCGGAGAAACCGGGATGCCGCCCGGCACCACGGCGCCGGAAAATCCCATGACACATAGAATGTTGAACAGGTTGCTGCCGATCACGTTGCCAACGGCAATGTCCCGTTCACCCTTGAAGGTGGCCAGCACCGACGTTGCCAGTTCTGGAAGCGACGTTCCCACAGCCACGATGGTGAGGCTGATGACCAGTTCGCTGACGCCGAGACTTTTTGCCATCTGAACCGCGCCGTCCACCATCCAGTTGGAGCCGATCACGAGCAATGCCAGTCCAGCGGCGATAAGCAGCAGATTGACTAACAGCGCACGGCCACGGCCGGACCCCGGATGGGCGGCAGCCCGCTCGCCGGGCAGGGTAGCGCTGTTTTCCAGGCGACCCTTCCAGACGGTAAATACGGTATAGGCGATGATGCCCGCAAAGAGCAGTATCCCGTCGGCTCGGTCGATCCTGCCGTTGGACGCCAGGTTCAGAAACAGAACAGATACACCGATCATGATCGGAACGTCCCATTTCACCAGTTGAACGGATACGGCAAGCGGGGCGACCATCGCGGATATGCCGAGGATGAACAGGACGTTGAAGATGTTGCTCCCCACAACGTTGCCCACGGCGATATCGGCCCCGCCGTTTCCGGACAGCGCGGATACGATGCTTACCGCCATTTCCGGCGCACTGGTTCCGAAGGCCACCACCGTCAGGCCGATCACCAGGGGAGAGACGCCGGCGGCCTCGGCCAGCCGGGACGCACCCCGCACAAGACATTCGCCGCCTCCCAGCAGCACGCCCAAACCCGCCGCAAAAAAGATCATGGCCCAGGTATCGATGGCATCCTCCCCTTATCTTTCCAGAACGGACACGACTTCGATCTGATCGAAGAGCCAGTCCTTTTCGATTTTTTCCAGCCTGCAGACGATTTCATGGACCTCCCTGACCGCCTCGCCCGAGACCCGCACGGCCTCCACATATGCCGTCAAGGTTACCCGGGCGATTTTCTCCTCGGGAAAATCGATGTCAAGATCATAGAATTTCAGCGAGATATCCGAATACCGGGAGCGGGCTCCCAGAACATGGGCTGGAACGTCGGCTCTGGCATAGGTTCTGGAAATGTTGTAGGACGGGATCTCGATTCGGCAGGTGTCTGCAAACATGCTGCCGATTCTCTTGGCGTTGACCGCGGCCGTTAATTCATGTTCATCCGAGCCCTTTTCGGCCAGTTCCGAGATGGTTTTGAACTGTTTTTTGATTTTTGCATCATCGCCTTGAAAATACCAGAAAAAGGTGATGATGCCAGCGACAGCCAGAACGGCTGCCGCAATGATGGTTTTCATGTTTACCATAGAGGTGCTCCGATAATGCGGTTGCTGGGGGTCTGGCCGAAATCATGGGTCATCATGGGGACCCGGCGGTTGTCGCCGACCACGTAAACATGGCCGGGTTCCACGGTCCGCGGTTCGAGGTCCCAGTCATAGGACGCCGTGACATAAGGCTCGGAAATGGGTTTTGCATCGATATAAAGCTGTCCCTGTCTGAATTCAATGGTTTCCTCTTCAAGGGCCAAGATGCGCTTAAGCAGCATGACCCGGGTGCCGGCATACCGGATGGCCACCACGTCATGGCGCGACGGCGAAGAAAAAATATATTGGAGCCGGCTGCAGAAATTAAAATCCCCGTCCCGATAGGTCGGCGACATGCTGTGACCGTGGATTTGGAAGGGGATCAGTATCCAGGTGAAGCAGATAAACGCGACTGCCGTCACCAGCCCCGCCCTGATCAGAAACCTCAGGCGGATCTCGGGAAACAGAAATGTTTTCAGTCGGCTCATTGGGGCATCATATCAGTGTTTCCATTAATTTGGGAAGTTTTTTCAGGCCGCTGGGTTTTTCACCCGGGAAAGCCGATGACGGCCGGATATCCAGATCCACCCGCCGG
Organism: uncultured Desulfobacteraceae bacterium; assembly: GCA_964481615.1. Taxonomy (GTDB): domain Bacteria; phylum Desulfobacterota; class Desulfobacteria; order Desulfobacterales; family Desulfosalsimonadaceae; genus SURF-33. Next base: position 2,280 of record CAYZXZ010000110.1, read on the forward strand.
GTTTCTTCCGGCATCGGGCGCGGGCTCGGCACCTGCCAGGTCCGCTCCAGAAAGGACAATTTCCCGCTGTGATGGTAAAGGATGATCGATGAGGACCGGGTGCCGTAAATATCACTTGCCACAAATATCGGGGAAAGAATCCGCTCCCATTCCAGCCCGACCCCGGTATGGGGAAGCCGGTGGTCGTCGGGCGCGGAGGTGTCGGCCAGAAGGCTGAAAACCTCTTCGACGTCGATGTCGGAACCGGATGCGAGAACGGCCCGGAGCCTGAATTTTGCTTTTTCGATTTTCGGCCAAGGCGTGTTAAGCAGGCGGTTGCTGATGCCGCTGATCCCGGTGTCCAGTCGCCTGATTTCATTTGAAACATTCGACATCCACCAGAGACGGTCCATATCGCCCGCCACCAGGTTATAACCATTGTAGGTTTCACCCGCGTTTATCACATTTTTAAAAAAGGGGTCAGCGGGCGTGTTGCCGGCCAGAAAACGGGTGATCAGCAGCCCACGGGACCGGGCATCCGGGTTTTGATGGGCCGGGTCCCGGTAGTTGGTGATTGCGGCCAGGCGTCCTGTTTTTGAGATGCCGAGCCACGTGCCCCCGCCGGCAAGATCCCGGCCGGCCAGTATATCCGGCATATCTTCCCAGAAGGCTAAAGGGGCGGTGGGGCGATGGTAGTATTCATCCCGGTTGGCCGCGATGACCAGGGGGTATTCGGGATGAACATCGATTGCAAGAATGATCAGACACATGTCGACCTGCTTTGATTTGTTCTTGTTTTTTACGCCATCTCCTGATATAAATATTTATTTATTTGAATGTAATCAAAACGGATGTTTATTTTATATCAGGAAGGAGAATGACATGCAAGAAGTGGTGATTGTCAGCGGCGCCAGGACCCCGGTGGGTTCCTTCGGCGGTGTTTTGAAAGACGTGCCTGTGGTGGATCTTGGATCATACGCAATCCGGGCGGCGGTTGCAAAGGCGGGATTGCGTCCCGTGATCAGCGATGACATGAAGGCGGCGGTACCGGACAAGTTAAAGGACCAGGGAAAAATCGAGCTGGAGGAAAAGGCGGGCGCCTGGGATGAAAACAGCACGCCGGTGGTGATCGACGAAGTCATCATGGGCAATGTGCTGATTGCCGGCCAGGGCCAGAATCCAGCCCGCCAGGCCATGATCCGCGCCGGACTTCCCAAGGAGACACCGGCCTTTACGATCAACAAAGTCTGCGCGTCCGGGCTCAAGGCCATTACCCTGGGCGCGACCGCCATCATGACCGGAGAGGCGGAGGTGATCGTGGCCGGGGGACAGGAAAGCATGAGCATGGTGCCCATGGCCCTGCCCAAGGCCCGATGGGGATACCGGATGGAAGTCACCGGAAAGGGCGATATTTATGACCTGATGGTTTTCGACGGGCTGTATGAAATTTTTTACGGCTATCACATGGGGTGCACGGCGGAAAACATCGTTGAAAAATACGGCATCACCCGGCAGGAGCAGGATGAATTGTCCGTACTCAGCCACAACCGTGCCCTGGGCGCCATCAGGGACGGGTTTTTCGCTAAAGAGATCGTTCCTGTGGTGATTCCGTCCCGTAAGGGCGATATCGTGGTGGACACGGATGAGCGGCCCATGGAGACTGACATGCAGAAGATGTCCAAGCTCAAGCCGGTCTTTAAGAAAGACGGCAGCGTCACCGCCGGAAACGCTTCGGGAATCAACGACGGCGCGGCCGCGGTGGTGCTCATGAGCGCGAACAAGGCCCGGGAACTCGGGATTGCACCCATTGCTAAAGTCCGGGCGTTTGCCGGCGGCGGGCTGGACCCGGCATACATGGGACTGGGTCCCATCCCGGCCATCCGGAAGGTGCTGAAAAAAACCGGCATGGCCATCGGCGATATCGACATCATCGAACTCAACGAGGCTTTTGCGGCCCAGGCCATTGCCTGCATGAAGGAGCTGGACATCGCCTATGACCGGCCCAACCTGGTAGGCAGCGGCATTTCCCTGGGGCATCCCATCGGGTGCACGGGCGCGCGCCAGACCGTGACCTGCCTGAACCTGATGCAGCAGAAACAGGCCAAAACCGGCCTTATTTCCATGTGCATCGGCGGCGGCATGGGCATGGGCATGATCATCGAGGCATAAAACATAGATACATAAATTCACAAGAACCGAGAACCAAGGAGAGATGCGGCAATGTCGAGCAGTACGAATAGTATGATCAGCATGATCAGCAGAAAAATGGGCATTTTGGTGCTTTTCGGGGTTCCGGCCATCATCGGCGGCGGAATCGTTTATTATCTGTTTCAGAGCTACACCCCGATGATTATTTATGAAATCCTGCTGGGATATACGGCCCTCGGGTTTATAAGCCGTTAATAATTCCAATTCGCATTCAAGCGGCATCCGCGTTGCCCGCGTCGCCGGTTCCTCAACTTACAAAACGTAAGCCCGCGGGCGGCGCGGGATAACCTTTCGCCGGGTCGCGGATCAGGAGAAAAAATGGGCCAGACAGAGCCAAGACAAAACGAGATCAGCATCGAAAAGGAGATGCGCCAGTCGTATCTCGATTACGCTATGAGCGTCATCATCGGCAGAGCCCTGCCGGATGTGCGGGACGGGTTGAAGCCCGTCCACCGGCGGATTCTATTCGCGATGCATGAATTAAAGAACGATTTCAACAAGGCCCACAAGAAATCCGCCCGTATCGTCGGTGACGTGATTGGTAAATACCATCCCCACGGCGACTCGGCCGTCTATGACGCGCTGGTGCGGATGGCCCAGGATTTTTCCATGCGCTATCCCCTGGTGGACGGCCAGGGGAATTTCGGGTCGGTGGACGGGGACCCTCCGGCGGCCATGCGGTATACCGAGGTCCGGATGACGCGCCTGGCCCACGAACTCCTGGAGGATCTCGACAAGGAAACCGTCGGGTTTCATGTAAATTACGATGAGACCCTTGAAGAGCCGGATGTGATGCCCGCCAGGGTTCCTGCCCTTCTGCTCAACGGCTCGTCCGGCATTGCCGTTGGTATGACCACCAATATCCCCCCCCACAATCTCAATGAATTGTGCGATGCCATCGTGGCCTTAATCGACGATCCGCGGATGAGCTGTGAAGATCTGATCGCCTATCTGCCCGGCCCGGATTTTCCCACCGGCGGGATTATATACGGCACCGCGGGCATCCGGGACGCCTACCTGACCGGCCGGGGTAAGCTCACCATGCGGGCCAAAGTCGAGATCGAAACCGACGCAAAAAACAAGACCGAGACCATTGTTGTCCGGGAGATCCCTTACCAGGTCAACAAGGCCACGCTGATCGCAAAGATCGCCGAGCTCATCAAGGAAAAAAATCTCGACGGGGTCCGCTACGTCCGTGATGAATCCGACAAGGACGGCATGCGCATCGCCATCGCCCTGCGAAAAGACCAGGTTCCCGATGTCATCCTCAACCATCTGTATCGGCATACCCAGCTGGAAAACAATTTCGGGATCATTTTTCTGGCCGTGGTCCGGAACCGCCCGGAATTGATGAATCTAAAGGAGATCCTGGAGCATTTCATCATCCACCGCAAGGACATCATCGTCCGCAGGACCCGTTTCGATCTGAACAAGGCCGAGGCCCGGGCCCATATTCTGGAAGGCCTGATCGTTGCCCTGGATCATATCGATGAAGTGATCCGGCTGATCCGAGGCGCGGCCTCGCCTCCCGAGGCAAAAGAGAAGCTGATGGCCCAGTTTGAACTCACGGAGATCCAAGCCCAGGCCATTCTGGACATGCGCCTGCAGCGTCTGACCGGGCTGGAACGCGACAAGGTCAAGCAGGAGCATATTGAACTGCTGAAGGATATCGCCAGATTCATGGAGATTCTCTCCAGCGAGCGGATCGTGCTGGGCCTGATCAAGGAAGAGCTGAAACTGATTCAGCAGAACTACGGGGATGCCCGGAGAACCCTGATCGTTGCTGAAACCATAGAAATCCGGATGGAAGACCTGATCGCCGAAGAAGACATGGTGGTTACGGTCACCAACGACGGATACATCAAGCGCAACCCCATCACCATGTACCGGCAACAGCATCGGGGCGGAAAAGGCAAAACCGGGATGGGGACCAAGGAAGAGGATTTCGTCGAACATCTTTTTGTCGCGTCCACGCATCATACTTTTCTGTTTTTCACCAGTCTCGGCAGGGTATACTGGCGCAAGGTCTATGAAATTCCACAAGGCAACCGGACCAGCAGAGGCAAGGCTATTGTCAATTTGTTGAATCTGGGGCCGGATGAAAAACTGGCCACCGTGCTGGCGGTCCCCGAATTTGCCCCCGGCGGATACGTGCTGCTGGCCACCCGGAGCGGGCTGGTTAAAAAAACCGATATCATGGCCTTTTCCAGGCCCCGGGCCGGCGGCATCATCGCCCTGAATCTGCGGGAAAACGATGAGCTGATCGCGGCCCGGATGACCGACGGCACCCGGAATGTCTTTTTGTGTTCCCTGATGGGTAAATCCATCCGGTTCCATGAATCCGATGTGCGGCCTTCCGGCCGGGTTTCCATGGGTGTGAGGGGACTGAAACTGGGCGCGGATGATTATCTGGTGGGAATGGAAGTCCTGACCCACGGCCAGACCCTGTTCACCGCAACGGAACACGGTTATGGCAAACGCACGGCCATTGATGAATACCCCGTTCAGAAACGCGGAGGCAAGGGGGTTATCACCATCAAGACCAGCGAGCGCAACGGCCGAGTGGTGACCATCCTGGTGGTCAGCGACGATGACGATGTGATGCTGGTGACCGACATCGGAAAGATCATCCGCCTGCCCATCCAGGGCATATCGGTGATCAGCCGAAACACCCAGGGCGTCAGACTCATCAACATGGAACCCCATGAACGGCTGGTGAGCGCAGCGGCCCTTGCGGAAAAGGACGATGATGAGCCTCGGGAAGAAGAATAAAACCATCATCCCCGGTATCGCGGTGGGGGTGATCGGGGCCGGCTCCTGGGGAACAGCGATTGCCGGCCTGCTGGCCGCTGAAGGCTATACCGTTGATCTCTGGGCCTTTGAGAAGGAAGTCATTGAAAGCATTGAAACCTTCGGGGAGAATAAGCTTTTTCTCCCCGGTATCCGCCTTCCCGAGGGGATCGTGCCGTCTGATGATATCGCCCGTGTGGCTGCCGGAAAAGACCTGGTGGTCATTGTGGTGCCGTCCCATTTCGTGCGGGAGGTTTCCCTCCGGGCCGCGTCCCACCTGCCCGGCGATGCCGTGGTGGTATCCGCGTCCAAGGGCATTGAGAACAAAACCCATCTAACCATGACCGGCATCTTGCAAGAAACCCTGCCGGAATCGTTTGCCCCCCGGCTGGCGGCGTTGTCCGGCCCGAGCTTTGCCCGGGAGGTGGCCGCGAAAGCCCCCACAGTGGTGACGGTCGCGGCGGCCGATCCAGAAGTGGCGGCATTTGTTCAGCATGTTTTCGCCACCCCCCATTTCCGGGTGTATACCAATACGGACGTGATCGGCGTTGAACTGGGCGGAGCCGTTAAGAACGTCATCGCCATTGCCTCGGGAATCGTCGATGGTCTCGGCCTTGGGCTCAATGCCCGGGCCGCCCTGATCACCCGGGGCCTCGCCGAAATCCGGCGCCTTGGCATCGCCATGGGAGCCAATCCGCACACCTTTGCCGGGCTTGCCGGCATGGGCGACCTGGTGCTGACCTGCACCGGCACCCTGAGCCGAAACCACACGGTAGGATACCGGATCGGCCAGGGCAAACAGCTTTCCGAGATTCTGTCGGAAATGAAAATGGTGGCTGAAGGCGTGAAAACCGCAAAATCCGTTTATAACCTTTCCCGAAAGCTCGGCGTGGACATGCCGATTTCACACGCCGTGTGCGCAGTCCTGTACGAGGGATTACCGGCCGTTGACGCCGTGTTTCAGTTGATGACGCGGGATCTTAAAGACGAGATGGATGATTGATGATTTAAGGTGGAAGCGGACCGTTATGACCAAAGCGCCGCCGCACAAGGGAGAAGGCCATCGGGGCCGGCTGCGGGAAAAGTTCCTGGAATCCGGATTGAGCGGTTTCCATGATTACGAGGTGGTGGAACTGCTGCTGACCCTTGGCACGCCCCGAAAAGACTGCAAAGACGCCGCAAAGGCCGCCCTGAAAAAATTTAAGACCCTGCCAGGGGTCCTGGATGCCTCGGCGGCTGAGTTGTCCACCGTGGACGGGATCGGCCCCGCAAACCTGTTCGGTATCCGGCTGATCAAGGCCGTTGCCGACCGATATCTGGAAAAAAAGGTGGTGCGGCAGGATCCGCTTAATAATTCTCAGGCCCTCTACGATTATCTTTACCACAACCTGGGATCAAGGGAGCGGGAATACTTCCGGGTCCTGTTTTTAGATGCCAAGAACCGGGTGATTGCTTCCGAGGACCTGTTCCAAGGCACCCTGACCGCCAGCGCGGTCTATCCTCGGGAAGTGGTGCGCGCGGCCATCGGGCACAAGGCCGCAGCCCTGATTTTTGCCCACAACCACCCTTCCGGGGACCCGGATCCGTCTCCGGCGGATATTGCCGTCACCCGTCAGCTCATTTTTGCGTGTCTGACCATGGGGATTATCGTGCATGAGCATCTGGTGGTGGGCGACAACCGGTATTTCAGTTTTGCCGATCACGGCTATATCAGCGAAATAAATCGTGAATTCCGCCAGTCCGAAACCAAGAGGTCATCAATCAATGAACGATGATCCGGCCCGTCGGCCGTCCTGTTGCGGAGACCTGTCAGTGGTGTTTCCTCCGTCCGAAAATGGTCTTCGCGCATCACCGGCCACCTGCCTGGCCTGCTCATATAAAACCGAATGCCTCAGGATGGCCATGACGAACAAAAACGGATTGCGCGTCCATGAGGAAATGATGACCCGGGCCTATGAATCAGGGAGGATCGGTTTTTTCGAGCGGTGGTCCCGGAAAAAACATTTGCATCAACAGCAAAAGAAAACCTAATGAG
>CAYZXZ010000111.1:0-9188 GCA_964481615.1 uncultured Desulfobacteraceae bacterium
TTGAGATAGCAGTCCCGCAGGGAACTGGCGATGGGATGTCCCATATGGTCCATGGACACGCTATAGGCCGCGCCCGTGCCGCCGTCTTCGCCGTCAATGGCGAGCCCCGCGGCATAGGGGTTCCGGGTCAGGTTGTTGAGCACCGCAAGTGCCGTGGATGAGGCCGATATTTTTGGATAGACCGGCACACGAAACCCCCAGGCCATATACATGGACTGGATCATCTTGGCCACCGATTCCTCGATGGAATACTGGGTCTGGTGGGTGGGCGGGCTGGGCAGGCTCACCCCGGCCGGGACCCCCCGGATCGCGCCGATGAGCCGGTTGACCTTGTGCCACATGAGCAGCCCCCCGTCGCCGGGCTTGGCCCCCTGGCCGTACTTGATCTCGATGGCGCACGGGTCTACTTTCATCTCGGGAATGGCGTGAATGATCTCATCCCAGCCGAAATACCCGGAAGCGATCTGGAGGATGACATACTGGAGGAACCGGGACCGCAGCAGCCGTGGCGGGCATCCGCCTTCGCCCGTGCTGATCCGCACCGGCATGCCAAGCTCCTCGTTGAGATAGGCCACCCCCATCTGGAGACCTTCCCACATGGTGGGCGACAATGCCCCGAATGACATGCCGCCGATGATCAGGGGATAAATTTCCCGCACCGGCGGTATCCAGCCGTGTTCCCGGACAAACCGGATATTGTCTTCGGGCGGAAGGACCCTGCCCAGAAGTGTGCGAAGCTCGAACTCGTGCCGTCCGGCGTCTAAGGCCGGGTCGGTGAGCATGGAAATCCGGATGAACTTGATCCGGTCCAGGACACCGCCGGCAACGTTTCGCCGGCCGCCCCGGCGTTCCGGCTCACCCCCCTGGTTGATGTGGAATTTCAGTTTATCGACCTCGTCGGTCCGCATGGGCATGATGGCGTCATTGGGACAGACCAGGGTGCACATGGCGCATCCCACGCAGTGATAGGCCGGGGCCGTTTTCTGGCGGATGCCGTAATAGGTCTGAAAGCGGTTTTCTGGCCGGGTCTTAACCCCGGCGGACTGATCCACGAACCGTTTGCGGAAGACCGCGGGTTCAATGGCATGGACCGGGCATATGGCCGTGCACTTCCCGCACAGGGTGCATTTGTCCATGTCCCAGGCGACCTGCCATGGAAGATCCTTGATGCTCAATGAAGATGGGACAATCGCTGCATCTGATGACATATCTTTACCTCCCGGCGGTGGGGATCGATCACCACCGTATCCAGGTGCATGGGTTGAAAATCCTTCTGCTTGTCGCGTTCCGGCAGGGCCGCGTCCAAACCGCAGATTTCCGACGACATCACATACATCCCCGGCTCTCCGCCCACCACGCCGGGTCTGAGCTTTTTGCGGTCCTGGGTCATAAAAAGAGTGTTGTCCGGCAGTACGCCCATGACGCAGTTGGGGCCGTCGATGATCAGTTTCCGGCAGCAGTGTTTTAAATGCTTTAAAAACATCCCGTCCGGATGCTCCTGAAGGGCGTCATCCTGAAGCGGGGTGATGATGTGCTTGTAGGCGTCGATGCCCAGCCCCAGCCGTATTGTCGTGTAATGAAGGATATAGACGAATACCTCTGAATCCGAATAAAATCCGGTATATCCCGCCACTCCCCGCGACATCAGGTATTCCCTGATGGGAACAAAAGCCGTGTTCTCGCCGTTGGTCATGGTGGAAAACCCCTGGATGAAAAACGGGTGACATGCATACAGGTCAATGGCGTAATTGGTATTCTGGCGGCCCTGGGCAAGGATGACCCGGGCGTTGAGTTTTTTGTCGCCAAGTTCCAGGTAATTGCCCACTGTCAAAGGGTCTCCGATCTCCTTGATGGTGATGGTATCCGGCCAGAAGGAAAAAACAATCATGTCTTTTTGATCCCGGCCCATCTCCTGAAGCTTGAGGCGAAGCATCACGAGGCGGTCTTTTTTTTCAGCTTCGGATAACCCATCCCATTCCTCGGGATATTCATAGGCCCGGATCAGGTAGATATCCCGCTTGGGGGTCCCCGGCGGCGGGATTTTGGGCACCTTGATGGAGATCCGGTACTTGGTCAAAAAGCCGATATCGATCATATATCCGTCTAAGCGCTTGATGCCACTTTCGGTGAAAATCCCCGACAGGATCGGCGCATCCTTCATTTCTTCAAACGGGCCGCCCAGGTCCCGCAGCACCAGCCCCACGCCGGACCCGTCATGCCCTTCCCGCATGACATCAAGAGCGGAAAGCGCCATCATTGGCGACACCGGCGTATCACTGGCAATGGCAAACAACCGGCACATGTTTTTCTCCTTGTTTACGCGTCCATCAAATCTGGTCGCCGTATGGAATAAACCGCCCTCAGGGCCGTCCTTTCGGCGGCGTTTTTAATCTGTGCGTTGATTTCAATCCTTCTCTATCGTATGGGCTGCAGCGCGGAAAAAGAATAATGCAAGAGCCATACCATTTTTGATAAAAAATTAACCCGTGGATATCCTAAAACAATTCCAAAAAACCGCAACAGAAATCCATGGATTTTTACAATTTTGTAATGTTGTCGGCCGATGTCTTACAGTTTTGTAAGACATCGGCCACATTTTACCCCAGCCTTGGGATCAGCGGTTAAACCGAAACAGGATATCTTTCTTGCATTGACGGCCCGATTCAAGTAAATCTTTGCAAGAATGGAGTTACATGGATAATATGCGCCAATTTTCAGTAGGTTGTGGCATGAAAAAACGACCTGTTATCATTCCCGTCCTCTTAATTGCGATTTTCGGCGCCTTCTTTTCGAACGCCTTGCCGGCACTGGCACTGGAAGGCACGGAATACCAGATCAAAGGGGCCATGATGGTCAATTTCATCAAATTTGTGAAATGGCCGGAACCGGCGGCATCTTCGGGCGAAGACATCATCGTCATCGGCATTGTCGGCAGGGATGATTTCGGCGATACCCTCGATCATATCGAAGGCCGCGTGACCGGCGGAAAACGACTGACCGTCCGCCATTTTGATTCACTTTCCGGCATCGAAGCCTGTCAGATTCTGTTTATTTCCGAGTCCGAAGCATACAGGACCGAGGCGATCCTTGACCGGGTCGCAGGAACCCCTGTTCTGACCATCGGCGAAATGGAAGCGTTCACGCAGATAGGCGGCATAATCCGGTTCTTTATGGAAAAAAATTATGTCCGGTTTGAGATCAATCCGTCAGCCGCCGCGGATGCCGGCCTGAAACTCAACGCCAAGCTGCTGGAAATCGCCCGCTTGATGGAATAAAACCCCAGGAGAGGTCATGACCCTGCACAGAAATTTATCGATCACCAATAAACTGCGCATCATCGTGATGCTCATCAGCGGAATGGCGCTGCTGCTGGCCTGCGGCATTCTCGGGGTGGTGGAAGTACAAAATTTCCGGAAATCGCTTTTCAATGAACTCATGATTCTGTCGGAAATCGTTGCCGACCGGAGCACCGCATCCCTGGTTTTCGACGATGCGTCCATTGCAGAGGAGACATTGCAATCCCTGAGCGCGAAAAAGTCCATCCTTGCCGCCGTTATCTTCAATCACGGCGGCAAGGTGTTTGCACGCTATCAGCGGGATAATCCCGCATCAGACGACAGGCCGGAATACACCTCCGGCCAGGGCCACCGGTTCACCTCCCGGACACTGGCGGTCTGGAAACCCGTCCTGCTGGATGGAGGGTATATCGGCTCGGTATTCATCGAATCCGACTTAGATGAGATGTACACATTGATCTGGCGATACCTCGGCTGGGTTTTGCTGTCCCTTTTCACGGCCCTGGCCCTGGTTTTCATTCTGCTGTCCAGGCTCCACCGGTTCATATCCAAACCCATCCTGGACCTGGCCAAAACCGCCAGCCTGATCGCCATCAACATGAATCTGGCCACCCGGGTCTCCAAGCAGGGCGACGATGAAATCGGTCTGCTGGTGGACGCTTTCAACACCATGCTCGACCAGGTCAAGCAGCGGGATCTGGCCTTGATGGAATCCAAAAACAAGGCCGAGATATCCGCGAAAAAGGCGGGAGACATGGCCCGGGAAACCCACCAGGCAAACATCCGGCTTCAAAGGGAGATTGCGGAACGGAAACGGGCCTTCCAGTCCATGCTGGAAAGTGAAAAAAAATACCGAAGCATCTTTGAAAACGCCCAGGAAGGAATTTTCCGGGCCGGGGCCGACAGCCGCTTCATCGACGTGAATCGCTCCATGGCCCGGATTCTCAGGTACGACTCATCCGAGGAGATGATCGGCGCCATATCCGATTTCCGGCCCATGTTTGCTGATCCGCAGGCCCAGAAAGAGCTGTATGAATCCATCGACACCAAAGACGCGGTAAGCAACTTTGAATGCCGGCTGATCCGAAAGGACGGGACCTTTATATGGGGATCGATTCAGGCGCTGGCGATCCGGGATGAGAATGGTCGGCTCATCTCCGTGGAGGGACTGGTGGAAGACATCTCCGACCGCAAGCAGGCCGAGCAGGCGTTAAAAGATGCCTACCATCAGCTGGAGCAGCGGGTTGAGGCCCGCACCGCCGAACTCCGGAGCGCCAATGAGGAGCTGCGCCGGGCTAAAGAGACTGCGGACGCGGCCTCAAAAGCCAAAAGCGAGTTTCTGGCCAACATGAGCCATGAAATCAGAACGCCCATGAACGGCGTGATCAGTGCCGCAGAACTGGCCCTTTCCGAGGATATGCCGAAAAAAGTCCGGCATTATCTGAAAATCATTCATTCCTCCGGCAATGCCCTGCTGGGGATCATCAATGACATCCTCGATTTTTCAAAGATCGACGCCGGAAAGCTGACTTTAGAGTCCCATCCCTTCAGGATCGATGGCATCACAGATAACGTCATCGCCCTTTTTACGGATACCACCGCTGAAAAGCAGATCGAGCTCCTTCTCGACATCCATCCCGGAACGCCCATGTCGGTGATCGGCGACCCGCTGCGGTTTCAGCAAGTGCTGACCAATCTGTTGAGCAACGCGGTGAAATTCACCGGAAAAGAAGGGACCATCGCCATCCGGATCCGGTCGGAATCCCGGGGGGAAAACACTATCCTGTTTATCTGCACCGTCAAAGACAACGGCATCGGCATGACCCAGGAGCAGCTCGACAGTCTGTTCCAAGCCTTTTTCCAGGGGGATGCCTCCATCACGCGCAAGTTCGGCGGGACCGGACTAGGGCTCTGTATCAGCCGCCAACTGGCGGAACGGATGCAGGGCGGACTCCATGTCAACAGCACCGTTGAAGAGGGTTCGGAATTCACATTTACGGCCTTGTTAGACCTCCAGCCCGGGTATAAGATGGAAGCCCATCCTGCGCTTCCTGAAAATCTCAACGGGCTGCATCTGCTGATCGTCGATGACTGCGAAGAAAATCTCGCCATTCTTGCCCGGATGGCGGAAGCTTTGGGACTGAATGCCGAAACCACGAGCTCCGGTCCGGCAGCCATTGACCTGCTGCGGGCAATCCGGCACACGGAAAAAAAATTCGATCTGGCTCTTATCGATTACCGGATGCCGGATATGGACGGGATTGAAACCACCCGGGTGATCCGTGAGGATCTCTTGTTGCGCATTCCCGTTATCCTGATGATCGATTCCATCCAGACGGCCGTCTGGGCCGATATCGAGCAGGTTCCGGCGGACACGCACATCACCAAACCGGTCACCGCTTCGACCCTGTTCAACCGGATTCTTGACATATTCAATGAAAAACCGGTCCTTGAGAAAAAGGCGCCGACCGGCACCGCCGCCGATCGCCTCAACGCTTACCGGCCGGCATTTCAGGGTCGCAAAATCCTTATCGTGGAAGACAACCCGGTCAACCAGGAAATCGCCGTTGAAGTGCTCAAGGTCGTGGGAGCGACTCCGAAGACGGCGTCCGACGGGCGCGAAGCCCTGGCTGCGGTGACGGCTGAATCCTTTGACGCGGTGCTCATGGATATTCAGATGCCCAATATGGACGGATATGAGGCCACCCGGAAAATTCGGGAATACCCCCACCTGAAGTCTCTGCCCATTGTCGCCATGACGGCATCGGCCCTGCTCAGCGATGAACGGAAATGCATAGAAGCCGGCATGAACGCCTTTATCCCCAAACCAATCCGGCAGAAAACGCTTTTTGAAACCCTGCGCAAACAATTGCCGCCGGCGGACGGGGGTTTTTCATTCCCGCTGCCGGACGATGCCTTTGGCCTGACCGGAATTCCGGCCGAAATGTATGCGGGACCTGAAATGAATCCGGCAATGCACCATTACCCGGAGGCGCTGGAACCGGCCGTAGCCGACCTGGTCCAGGCGCTGGCGGCCGCTGATCCGGTCCGGATCGCAACGTGCATGGAAGTATTGAAACATCTGGCGGACGGCCAGGTAACGGATAAACTGGAAGCACAGATCGGCAATTATGATTATGCCGAAGCCGTCGAAACCCTGACGGTGATGGCTAAAACCATGAAACTTGACATTGCAGGAGCCGACCCTTCATGACCGTCCCTGATAAAACAATGGATAAACCCCTGATTCTCGTCGTGGATGACAGCCCCATCAATATTGATCTGCTTCTGAATATCCTCAAAGCGGATTATCGCTTCGGCGTGGTCAAAAATGGTGTTAAAGTATTTGAATACCTTGAAAAACACAGACCAGACCTGATCCTCCTCGATATCATGATGCCCGAGATGGACGGATTTGAAGCCTGCCGGCGCATCAAATCCGATCCGGCGCTGAAAGATATCGAAGTGATCTTCATCACCGCGCTGACCGATGCACGCTATATCGCCCGGGGATTTGAGACCGGCGCCGTGGATTACATCACCAAACCGCTCAAGGCCGCCGAAGTCAAGGCCAGGGTCAGAACCCACATCGCCTTAAAAAAAATGAAGGATGTTCTGAGCCGGCAGAACCTTATTCTGGAAGAGCGCATCGAGCAGAAAACCGCCCAGCTTCGGGAGATGTTTTTCGCCACGGTTAACTCTATGGCCATGATGGCCGAAAGCCGTGATCCCTATACCGCCGGTCATCAGCACCGGGTGGCCCGATATGCCGTCGTCATTGCCGGGCGCATGGGATTGGAGCCCGATCGGATCGAGTCGATACGGATCGCTGGAATGCTCCACGATATCGGGAAGATCCGGATCTCCGTCGCCCTGCTCAATCGCCCCGGACAATTGCTTGCGGCCGAATGGGAACTGATCAAGATGCACCCAGCGGTGGGATACGCCATTTTAAAGGATATCCCCTTTCCCTGGCCCATTGCCGAAATCGTCCACCAGCACCATGAACGGATCAACGGCACCGGATATCCCCTGAAGCTTTCCGGCGGCGAGATTCTGCAGGAGGCCAAAATCCTGGCGGTGGCCGATATTCTGGAAGCAGTGATATCGCACAGGCCGTACCGGCCGGCACAGAAAATAGAGGTAGTTTTGAAGGAACTCAAGGACAACCGGGGGATTTTGTTTGACGAAGCCGTGGTGGACGCCTGTCTGGCATCCACCGATTTTCTGGAGGAAAATGCAGGCTTGCAAATATCCTGAGCGACAGCTCCCCCGGACCGTGCAGCGATGCATGGAAAAAATTCGTCATGCGATGGCGGACCATGACATGATGCGCCACGGCCAGGCGGTCCTGGTCGGAGTGTCCGGCGGACCGGATTCCGTCGCCCTCCTGCATGTGCTGCATCAGATGTCTGAGGGCCTTGGGCTTCGGCTCGGCATCGCCCATTTTCATCACAATATCCGTGGCACGGATGCCGACGCCGACGCTAGATTCGTGGAAAAGCTTTCTGAAAAGCTCAACGTTTCGTTTTATTATGAAAAAAATACTGAAAACCAGGAACTGCGAACCGGAAATTCCCCCGAAGAAAAGCTTCGGGAAGCGCGGTATGAATTTTTGCAGCGCATGGCCCGTGGCAACGGTTTTGACAGAATCGCCGTGGGCCATCACGCAAATGACAATGCCGAACAGATCCTGCTGAACCTGCTCCGCGGCGGCGGGCCACTTGGCATCAGCGGCATTCCGCCGGTCAGGGGAAACATCATCCGGCCCCTGATCCGGATCCCTCGTGATGATATTATGACCTATCTGTCGGTTTACCGGCTCGATTACCGCATGGATCCCACCAATACGGATGGCCGGTTTCTGCGGAACCGGATCCGTCATGACCTGATGCCGATGCTCAAAGCCCTGTATAATCCGAATTTGCCGGAAACCCTTGCCCGGATGGGATCGGTTCTGAAAACCGATGAGGAATGGATAGACCGGCTGATCCAGCCGATCTGGGATCAGGCTCTCCTGCTTGAGGAATCCGGCAGAATCGTGCTCTCGATTCCGGAACTCACCCGGCATCATCTTGCGGCCCGGCGCCGGATCATCCGCCGTGCCGTGGAACGGACCAAGGGAAACCTGCGGCGGGTCCGATTTTCCCATGTGGAGGCCGTCATGGGCCTGCTCCGGTACGATAACCGGGGTCGTCTGGACTTGCCGGACCGGATCCGGGTGCAGTGTCGGCCGGGTCAACTTGTGTTTGAAAAATGCGCCACGCCCTTGCGTGCCACCGGATTTAAAGGTGGCACAACCCTTGAAATCCGCTATACATATCCCTTTCATGCCGAAGATATTTCCGGCCGGCCGGTATATATTAAGGAGATCGACCGCGTTCTGACCCTGACCCAACTCGATGCTCCCCTGGCGTGTGATCCGGCATGGACGGATCCCTATGTGGCATTTTTCGACTGGGACCGACTGGTATTCCCCCTGGTTTTGCGGAACTATTGGCCTGGAGACCGGTTTGCCCCTCTGGGGCTCAACGGGACCCAGAAGCTGTCTGATTTTTTTATCAATCGCAAGATCGAGCGACGGCAAAGAGCCATGATCCCGGTCCTTGTTTCGGGCGGCGATATCATTTGGGTGGCGGGCTTACAAATTTCCCATCATGTCAGAATCACGGCCGGGACCCGCTGCCTGCTGCGCGCTGAAATGCGCGACCCGGCCCCCGCAGATCGGACGGTTTTGAAAAAAAACTTTCAAAAATGATGAAAACATGAATAAATTGTAAAAATCATTTTTATTCTTAGAAAAAATGATTTACCCGGACAAATACGTGCTTATATTTTAATTGATGAACGGACGCGAAGCGTCCGTTCATCGCTGCTGCGGATTGCCATCCG
>CAYZXZ010000112.1:0-5651 GCA_964481615.1 uncultured Desulfobacteraceae bacterium
GAATCTCCCCCCTATGCCCGCGAGGGCCTGCGGGGTGTCATAAGCTGTTCTCCTAGGAAAATGCCGTGAGCTGCCGGGAATGTCACCGCCGCGACAACGGTCGTATCGCCAATCTGTCCGGTTTCTACATGCCCGGCCGGGATTATTTCAAAATGCTGGACATGGGGGGATGGTCCCTTGTCCTGGCGGCGTTTGCCGGGGTCCTTGTGCACGGCATCAGCAGAATATTTTTGAACAGTGCCAAAAGGAACAAATGACATGTCGAAAAAAATGAAACCTGTCTATCTGTATACCCGGTATGAGCGGTCGTGGCACTGGCTTCAAATTGCACTGGTCTTTGTCCTTCTGGTCAGCGGCCTTGAGGTGCATGGCGCATTTAACCTGTTCGGGTTTGAGCTGGCGGTTGAAATACACAATTTTACCGGTATTTCATGGCTGATCGCCTTTGCTTTTTTTGTGTTCTGGCTGTTTACCACCGGCGAATGGAAACAATATATCCCCACGACCCGAAAACTGTTCGCGGTGATGCTCTATTACGGGTACGGCATCTTCAAGGGCCAGCCCCACCCGGTGCTGAAACGAAAAGAAGCCAAGCATAATCCGCTGCAGCGGCTCACCTACCTGGGTCTGGCCGCGCTGCTTCTCCCGCTCCAGATGATCAGCGGTCTGCTCTATTGGACCTACAACGACTGGCCCTCCGACTGGCCCGTATTCAGTTTCATGACCCTGGGAATGGTAGCCTTTATCCATATGGCTCTGGCGTTCGCCATTCTTGTTTTTATCGTTGTCCACGTTTATATGACGACCACAGGACACACCCTTTTTGCCCATATCAAGAGCATGATCACGGGATAGGAGGATATCGAGGAAGACCTGCCGGTCGAAGAGTGGGAAAAAGCCGGTCAAAGATAAACGCGGATGGGACGGACCGCCGGATTAAGGCATGAAAAACAGATGCGATACGAAGTGAAAAACGCGCTTGACAAGGCCGGATTATCCTGTTAACTGTTGAATCGTTAATAAAAATTCTTGTGCGTTACCGGTAAAATGAATTATAAAGCCATGTCCAACATCCTGATACTTATTCTCATCCCCATCGTCGCTGTAGTCGGCGACGAGGGCGGGTGTTGATAATGGCCTGATTTAAAACAAAAAAATCAAAAAAGACCGTTATCAGCACCCGAAGCTGATAACGGTCTTTTTTTTCCACGGAGGGTCAGATCATGCACAGCGACAAGGCCAAAAAAGGGATTGAGCGCGCACCGCACCGGTCTTTGCTCAAGGCCATCGGGTATACGGATGAAGAGATCCGGCGACCCCTGGTCGGCATTGCCAATTCGGTCAACAGCATCGTGCCGGGGCATGTCAACCTGGACAAGATCACAGAAGCGGTTAAGGCCGGCATCTACATGGCTGGCGGCACGCCCGTTGAATTCGGGGTTATCGGTGTGTGCGACGGCATTGCCATGAACCACGTGGGCATGAAGTATTCTCTGGGCAGCCGCGAGCTGATCGCCGATTCGGTGGAGGTCATGGCAACGGCCCATGCCTTTGACGCCATGGTGATGATCCCCAACTGCGACAAGATCGTGCCCGGCATGCTCATGGCCGCGGCCCGGCTGGATCTGCCCGCGATTTTCATCAGCGGCGGTCCCATGCTGGCGGGCAGGCACCCGTCGGATCCGGTTCGTAAAGTGGACCTGATTTCGGTTTTCGAGGCTGTGGGCGCGGTGCGGGCCGGAAAAATGGCAGAGGAAGAGCTGCTTGCCATCGAGGACGCGGCATGCCCCACATGCGGATCATGTGCCGGCATGTTCACTGCCAATTCCATGAACTGCCTGACCGAGGTCATCGGCATGGGCCTTCCAGGCAACGGAACGATCCCGGCGGTCATGTCGGCCCGGCTCCGGCTGGCCAAGCTCGCCGGCATGAAAATCATGGAACTGCTGGAAAAACGGATCACCCCCCGGTCCATCCTAACGCCGCAGGCGTTTGAAAACGCCCTGACCGTGGATATGGCCCTGGGCTGTTCCACCAATACTGTGCTGCATCTGATGGCCCTGGCCCATGAGGCCGGTACGCCCATCGCGCTTGACCTGATCAACAAAATCAGCGAACGCACGCCCCATCTCTGCTCCCTGAGCCCGGGCGGCACGCACCATATCGAGGATTTTCACAACGCAGGAGGACTTCCGGCCCTGATGAAGGTACTTCTGGATAAAGGATTGCTTCATGGTGACGCCATCACCGTCACCGCCGGCACTGTACGCGAGAATATTGCATCGGCAAGTGTCTTGAATCCGGATGTGATCCGGCCTATGGCCAATCCATATCATGACCAGGGCGGCCTCGCGGTGCTGTTCGGAAACCTGGCGCCCAACGGGTGCGTGGTCAAGCAGTCCGCGGTGGTGGAGCAGATGACGCGGCATCAGGGACCGGCACGGGTTTTCGAATCCGAGGAAGACGCCACCCAGGCCATCCTGGGTGGGGAAATCAATAAGGGTGACGTGGTGGTCATCCGCTATGAAGGCCCAATGGGCGGGCCGGGAATGCGGGAAATGCTGACCCCGACATCGTCCATCGCGGGAATGGGGCTTGATGCTCACGTGGCACTGATCACGGACGGCCGTTTTTCCGGTGGAACCAGAGGGGCCGCCATCGGTCACGTGTCGCCCGAAGCCATGCAGCAGGGGCCCATTGCCGCAGTCCGGGAAGGAGACATCATCGCTATAGATATTCCGGATAAAAAGATCAGCCTGATGGTCGATGACGCGGAAATCCAAAACCGGCTGTCTGAATGGGAAAAACCCGCTCCGCGCATCACCCGGGGCTACATGGCCCGGTATGCCCGCATGGTCTCTTCTGCTGACAAAGGCGCAGTCATAGAATAAAGAAGGAATAAATTAAGGATATCAGACATCAAACCGTATCCGGCCGGCCCAATCCCCTGTCGGTCGGGTGCCATTAATAGTGAGGAATGTCGAATATGAGCAAGATGACAGGTGCGCAGATTCTGCTGCGCATGTTGAAGGAAGAAGGAGTGGATACCATTTTCGGATATCCCGGGGGGGCGGTGCTCGATATTTACGACGAGCTCTACCGCTCCGATATGCGGCATATCCTTGTGCGCCACGAACAGGGCGCAATTCACGCCGCGGACGGCTATGCCCGGGCCACAGGCAAGGTGGGCGTATGTCTGGTGACATCCGGTCCGGGAGCCACCAATACGGTCACGGGAATCGCCAACGCTTATATGGATTCGATTCCCGTGGTGATTTTCACGGGCCAGGTCCCCACGAAACTCATCGGCAACGACGCGTTCCAGGAAATCGATATCGTGGGCATCACCCGGCCCTGCACCAAACACAACTACCTGGTCAAGGATATCAAACAACTGGCCCAGGTCATCCGTGAGGCCTTTCATATCGCCCGATCCGGACGACCCGGTCCGGTACTGGTGGATCTGCCCAAGGATATTTCCAACGGCACGACCACTTTCAAAATGCCCGACGAGCCGGAGCTGCGGTCTTACAACCCGACCTATGTGCCCAACCGCCGCCAACTCGCCAAAATCGTGAATATGATCAAGTCCGCCCGAAAGCCGATCATCTTTTCCGGCGGCGGAATCAGTTTGTCCAAGGCACACCGGGAACTGACGACGCTGGCGCAAAAAACTAGAATCCCGGTGACCAGCACCCTTATGGGGCTGGGCGGCTTTCCAGGGACTGATCCTCTGTGGCTGGGAATGATCGGCATGCACGGCACCTACCGGGCCAACATGTCCGTGTCCGATTGCGACCTGATGATCGCCGTCGGTGTCCGATTCGACGACCGGGTGACCGGAAAAATTGATGAATTCGCGTCCAACGCCAAAATCGTGCAGATCGATATCGATCCGACCTCCATCCAGAAAAACGTCCCGGTGGCGGTGCCGGTGGTGGGCGACTGCAAAATAACGCTCGAAATTTTAAACCAGATGATCGAAATCGAAGACATGGGCGATCTGGATGCGATCCGCAAACCCTGGCTGGACCAGATTGCGGAATGGCAAAAAACTGCACGACTCTCCTATAAAAAGAGTGAGCGGATCAAGCCCCAGTACGTGATCGAAAAACTCTTCGAACTGACCAAAGGAGATGCCGTCATCACTACCGAAGTAGGCCAGAACCAGATGTGGGCGGCCCAGTATTACCATTATCTCGAACCCGGCCGGTTCATCTCTTCGGGCGGACTGGGAACCATGGGCTTCGGGTTCCCGGCTGCCATCGGGGCCCAGGTAGGCATGCCGGATAAAATCGTGGTTGACATCGCCGGCGACGGCAGCATCCAGATGAACATCCAGGAACTGGCAACAGCTGTGCAGTACAAGCTGCCGGTCAAGATCGTGATTTTAAACAACGGGTGTCTCGGCATGGTACGGCAGTGGCAGGAACTCTTTTACGACCGCCGGTACTCTTCCACACAGTTCGTTCACATGCCGGATTTCGTGAAACTAGCCGATGCCTACGGTGCTGTGGGATTGCGGGCAACCAGACCCGAAGAGGTGGAAGCGATCCTGAAACAGGGGCTGGAGATTCCGAACACCGTAATCATGGAATTTGTGGTCGAACCCGAAGAATGCGTCTATCCCATGGTGCCCGCGGGCGCGTCCATCACCAACATGCTGCTGGTGTAACCCAGACGTGGATTTCAAGAGGTTATAAAAAGGATACCAAAATGAAGGAACAAAAACACATACTCTCCATTCTCGTGGATAACCAACCGGGGGTCCTGTCGCGGATCGTAGGCCTGTTTTCCGGCCGGGGATACAATATCGACAGTCTATGCGTGGCCGAGACAACCGAACCCCATGTGTCCCGCGTGACCATGGTGACCGAAGGCGATGCCCCGATCCTGGAGCAGATCAAGAAACAGCTCAACAAGCTCATCAATATCATCAAGGTGTCGGACCTTACCGGCCAGGACTGCGTGGTGCGGGAAATGGTGCTGGTAAAAGTCGGCGCCAAGGCCGACCACCGGGAGGAAATTCTGCGCATCACCGATATTTTCCGGGGGAGCGTGGTGGATGTGGGCCAGGAACATTACACCATCATGGCCACCGGCAACGCAGAAAAAATGTCGGCCCTTTTAAACCTATTAAAACCCTTCGGGATCCGGGAGATCGCCAGGACCGGCAGCATCGCCCTTGCCCGGGACATGAAGGTGAAATAGCAGGATAACAGGACGGGTATCACAAAAATAAGCCGGTCCCCCCTATTTTTTTAATTTTTTTTTCTAAACCAACGATACCAGGAGGAAGCGATCATGGCAAAAATTGATTTTGGCGGCACCGTGGAAGATGTAATCACCGCGGATGAGTTTTCAATAGACAAAGCCCGGGAAATCCTGAAAAAAGAAACTATCACCATCCTCGGCTACGGCGTGCAGGGACCGGCCCAGGCGTTAAACCTTAGAGACAACGGCATCAACGTGATCATCGGCCAGCTCGAAGGCGACGAATACTGGAAAAAGGCGATTGTCGACGGGTTTGTTCCGGGAAAAACTCTGTTTCCCCTTGCCGAAGCGGCGAAAAATGGAACCATCATCATGGTGCTGCTCTCGGACGCGGGCCAGACCGCCACGTGGCCTATTGTCAAAAAATGTCTCAACCC
>CAYZXZ010000112.1:5661-9168 GCA_964481615.1 uncultured Desulfobacteraceae bacterium
GGGGGACGCCCTTTATTTTTCCCACGGTTTTTCCATTGTCTACAAAGAACAGACCGGCATCATTCCACCTGAAAACGTGGACGTGATCCTGGTAGCGCCAAAAGGGTCGGGCCGGAGCGTGCGGGCCAATTTCCTGGCAGGGGCCGGCATCAACTCCAGTTACGCCATTGAGCAGGATTATACCGGCCGTGCCAAGGAGAGGGCCATGGCCATCGGCATTGCCATCGGGTCAGGCTATCTTTTTCCCACGACATTTCAGCGGGAAGTCTACAGCGACCTGACGGGCGAACGTGGCGTGCTCATGGGATGTCTGGCAGGGGTCATGGAAGCCCAGTACAATACCCTGCGGCAGCACGGCCACAGCCCCAGCGAAGCTTTCAATGAAACCGTGGAGGAACTGACCCAGAGCCTGATCCGCCTGGTTGATGAAAACGGCATGGACTGGATGTTTTCCAACTGCTCCACCACGGCCCAGCGAGGCGCACTAGACTGGGCTCCTCGTTTCCGGGACGCGGTCAAACCTGTGTTTGCCGAACTTTATGAAAGCGTGGCCACCGGAAAGGAAACCAAACGGGTGCTGGAAGCCAACAGCGCGGCCGATTACAAGGTCAAGCTTCAGGCCGAGCTGAACGCCATCAAGAATTCCGAAATGTGGCGCGCCGGTGCCGCTGTCCGGTCTCTTCGTCCGGATCGCCGCGGTAAATAATTTCGTATAGAACTATGGGGGACAGATTTCAAATCTGTCCCCCATTAAAAGCTGTTTCCGGAGACAATGAAACGCATGGAAGCGATACAATTATACGACACGACCTTGCGGGACGGGACCCAGGGCGAGAAGATCAGCTTCTCGGCCCTGGACAAACTCCGCATCGCCCGTCAACTCGATGATCTGGGGGTCCATTATATCGAGGGCGGCTGGCCCGGGGCCAACAGCAGGGATGACGAGTTTTTCGCCGCGGTCCGGTCCGAACACTTTGAAAACGCCAAAATCGTGGCCTTCGGCGCTACCCATAAATCCGGCATTGCGGCGGAAGACGACCGGCTCCTCAACGCCATCATCGCCAGCGGCGTTTCCGTGGCCACGATTTTCGGCAAAACATGGGATCTCCAGGTAAAAAAAATTCTTCGCGTCGGTCTTGAAGAGAACCTGGACCTGATCAGGGAATCCGTGGGCTATCTAAAGGCGCATTCCATCGAGGTCCATTATGATGCCGAGCATTTTTTCGACGGGTACAAGGACAACCCCGGCTACGCCCTTGAAACTCTGGTGGCAGCCCTGGAAAGCGGCGCGGACGCCCTGGTACTCTGCGACACCAACGGCGGCACCCTCTTTCATGAAATCGAAGCCATGACCACAGAAGTCCGGACGCATTTCAGCGGCCGGACCACTGTCGACGGTAAACCCGTCCGATTGGGGATCCACACGCACAACGACACCGGCCTGGCTGTGGCCAATTCCATTGCCGCGGTAAGAGCCGGTGCCGTCATCGTCCAAGGCACCATCAACGGATACGGGGAGCGGTGCGGCAACGCAGACCTGACGGCCATCATCCCGATCCTGAAAGTAAAAATGGGATATCCCTGCATCACGGATGAAAATCTGAAAAAGCTGCGCCGCGTGTCACTGTTTGTGAGCGAGACCGCGAACATGACGCCATTTAATCCCCGGCCCTTTATTGGAAAAAGCGCTTTTGCCCACAAGGGCGGGCTTCATGTCAATGCCATTATGAAGGAACCCCGTGCATACGAACACATGGACCCCGAACTGGTGGGCAACCGCCGCCGAGTCCTAGTGTCGGACATGTCGGGCAAAAGCAACATCGAATACAAGGCCAAAGAGCTTGGCATCCCCTTGGAAGGCAACGGCATCGACAGCCGTGAAATTATCTCCGAGATCAAGCGTCTTGAACAGGAAGGATTCCAGTACGAGGCGGCCGACGGGTCATTACAGATCCTGATGGAAAAACTTTCCAAACAGTTCAACCCGCAGTTTGAACTGGCCTCCTTTCGGGTCACGGTGGAAAAAAACAGGGACCGTCCCTGCCACTCCCATGCCATGATCAAGATATCTGTTGGGGACCAGTTGGAAGAGATCACCGCCGCCGAGGGCAACGGCCCGGTCAGCGCGCTGGACAACGCTTTGCGCAAGGCCCTCAACCGGGTATTCGCCAATGAGATCGACCCGGTCCGGCTGGTGGATTTCAAGGTGCGGGTGCTTGACGGCCGGGACGGGACCGGAGCCCGGGTACGGGTGCTCATCGAATCCCGTGACCAGGACAGCATCTGGACTACCATCGGTGTATCCGAAGATATTATTGAGGCGAGCTGGCAGGCTTTGGCGGACAGTTTTCAATATAAACTTGCCAAAAAACTAAAGCGGTAGAATATCAAATAACAATAAACGGTTCAGAGATATGAAGACGCAACTGTATTTCAACGAATCGATTGTCTGGGAAAAAATCATGAGAGAAAAAGTATTTATTTTTGATACCACCCTGCGCGATGGCGAACAATCCCCAGGGGCCAGCATGAACCCGGCGGAAAAAGTCCGGCTGGCCACCCAGCTGGAAAAACTCGGGGTGGATGTCATCGAGGCGGGTTTTCCGGCGGCGTCCGAAGGGGATTTTAAGGCCGTCACCCAGGTGGCCAAAAAGATCTCCAACGCCGAAGTGGCGGCACTTGCCCGGGCCACGGTCAATGATATCGACCGGGCGTGGAAAGCGGTATGCCATGCGGCCCATCCGCGGATCCATACCTTTCTGGCCACCTCGGATATTCACATGAAATACAAGCTCAGCATGAGCCGGGAAGAAGTGCTGGAATCAGCCGTCAACGCGGTCAAATACGCCAAACGATATACCGATAACATCGAGTTTTCCGCCGAAGACGGCTCGCGCTCGGATCCGGATTTTCTCTGCAAAGTATTTGAAGCCGTCATTGACGCGGGCGCCAAAACCGTGAACCTGCCCGATACCGTCGGCTATGCCATTCCCAGTGAGTTCGGCGAGCTGGTAAGGTATATTATGGCGCACACCCCCAATATCGGTAAGGCGGTCCTGAGTGTCCACTGCCACAACGACCTGGGCCTGGCCACAGCCAACACCCTGGCGGCCATCCACGCCGGGGCACGGCAGGCCGAGGTCACCATTAACGGCATCGGCGAGCGTGCCGGAAACACCTCCCTGGAAGAAGTGGTCATGACCCTCAACACCCGGCCGACCTTTGCGCCGGTCACCACGGGTATCCAGACCCACCAGATCTATTCGGTCAGCCGGCTGGTCAGTTTGATCACCGGCATCCTGGTACAGCCCAACAAGGCCATCGTCGGCGCCAATGCATTCGCCCATGAAGCGGGGATTCACCAAGACGGCATGCTTAAAAACCCCATGACCTATGAAATCATGCGGCCAGAGACCATCGGTCTGACTGCCACCCGCATGGTTATGGGAAAGCATTCCGGAAAACACGCGCTGCTCAAGCACCTGACCACCATGGGATATGACCTGT
>CAYZXZ010000113.1:0-9104 GCA_964481615.1 uncultured Desulfobacteraceae bacterium
GAACAAAAAAATGCCGAGTTTGTAAATCGCCATCCCCGCGTAATGAACGGTGTCGAACTGTTCAACGGGTAAACGGAACCATCGGCCGTGGAGTCTATAAATCCAGTCGTGGGCCAGGCTGAAGATCAGAAACCACCAGAGCAGGAAAAGATAGTTGATGACGGTGCACCACAAGAAAATGTCACGCACTGTTTCGATGGTCATTTGCGGTCCTCCTTTTTTGCGTCGATCCTTTTGGCGAAAAATACAAACGGCAATGCAATAGGGAGTAAATAAACTGTCCACTGCGATGCAGTGGCGGGTCGGCCCGGACAGGACGGCTCAGGAATCCGGATCAAGCATACGCACAGAATCCGTTTGACAGAAAAAAACAGATCCGATATTAACGGCATAATATCAGACTGAAGTCTGAAAATACAAGCCACGAAGGTCTATACGCCGGATAAGGCGCGCAAACCCTTGTGGTTTTTTGTTTTTTAAAAGAAGGAATAAAAAAACATGCATATTGCCGAGGGCATCCTGTCCGGACCGGTGCTCCTGTCCGCTGCGGCTCTGGCGGCGGCCGGAACCGCCATCGGGCTAAAACAGCTCGATTACGATCGGATCGCCCGAACCGGGATCCTGGCGGCGGCGTTTTTCGTGGCATCCCTGATCCATGTGCCGGTGGGACCGTCTTCCGTGCACCTGATATTAAACGGGATCGTCGGCCTGATTCTCGGCTGGGCCGCCTTTCCGGCCATCCTGACGGCACTGGTGCTCCACGCCCTGTTTTTTCAGTTCGGCGGCATCACCACCCTCGGGGTCAATACGCTCATCATGGCCCTGCCCGCGGTCTGCTGCCATTACCTGCTCGCACCCCTGATCCGACGGCAGGGCTGGATGGTTTCGGCCGGTGCGTTCGGTTGCGGTTTTCTCGCCGTGGCATTTAGTGCTTTGGTCATGGCCGGTTCGCTGGTTTTTACGGAGAGCAGGTTTTTGGAAGTATCCTATCTGGTGTTGATCGCCAATTTTCCCGTGATGGTCATCGAAGGGATCATCACAGTGTTCTGCGTTCTGTTTCTGAAAAAAGTGCAGCCTGAATTGATTGTCTGAAAAGGAAGTAAAATATCATGATGGACGAACCGTTTGCCAACGGCGCATCCATGATCCACCGCATCGATCCCCGGTTCCGGGTGGTCGCGGCCACGGTGTATTCATTTATCATCGCCCTGAGCCACGGCTTTACCCCGCTGATCGCGGCAGCCGGCGGTTCCATCGGCCTGGTGCTGCTGGCGCGTCTGCACCCGGGACGGGTGTGCCGGCGGCTGCTGATCGTCAACGGGTTTATCGCCCTGTTCTGGATCATGCTCCCCCTGACCTATGGCGGCGTCGCCTTTTACACCATCGGACCCGTGAGCCTGTCCCAGGCCGGTGTTCTCCTGGCCGCCAAACTGACCATCAAATCCAATGCCATTCTGCTGGCCCTGATCGCCCTGCTCGCCTCTCAATCCTTCGCGACCCTGGGGCAGGCGCTGAACAGTCTCAGGATTCCGGAAAAACTGGTTTTTTTATTGATGTTGACCTACCGGTATGTTTTTGTCATTGATCAGGAATATCAGAAAATTCTCCGTTCTGTCAGGATACGAGGGTTTCAACCGGCCACCTCGCTGCATGCCTACAAAACCCTGGCTTATGTCATCGGCATGCTTTTTGTCCGGGCGTCCCATCGGGCCGACCGGGTCTACCGAGCCATGCAATGCCGGGGTTTTTCCGGCCGGTTTTACAGTCTGGCCGAGTTTTCGGCATCCCCGGCCAACTGGATTTTTCTTTGCGCCATGAGTGCCGCCGCTGCCGGCATCATCTGTCTGGAATGGATTTATCATGGATAAAAATCAACCCGTCATCCGGCTTGAGGGTATCCGGTTTGCCTATACCACCGGCCTGCCGGTGCTGGACAATCTTGATTTGACCTTTCACAGGGGGGATCGGATCGGCCTTCTGGCCCCTAACGGCAGCGGCAAGACCACGCTGTTTCATGTGATCATGGGGCTGCTGCACCCCGAGGCCGGCGGCATCGAACTGTTTGGAAAGCGCATGCAAACGGAAAAGGATTTTGCTGAAATGCGCTTAAAAATCGGATTTTTGTTCCAGGATGCCGATGATCAGCTATTTTGCCCCACTGTGATCGAGGATGTAGCATTCGGGCCCCTCAATATGGGAAAATCCAAGGCCGATGCCATCCGGATATCCAAGGAAACGCTGGCATTTCTGGGCATTGCCGATTTTGAAAACCGGATCACGTTCAAGCTGTCCGGAGGGGAAAAAAAGCTGGTATCACTGGCAACCATTTTGTCCATGGGACCTGAAGTGCTGCTTTTAGACGAACCCCTCACCGGACTGGATGCCAGGACCCGGGGGATCATCACCCAGGTGCTTTCCCGCATCGACCTGTCGTATATCATAATCTCCCATGATATTGAATTTCTTATTGAAACCACGTCCGTCATTTATACCCTGCAAGACGGCCGGCTGCATGTGGACGATCACGCCTATGCCCACCAGCACGATCACGCCCACGTTCTCGGGAATGTGCCCCATAAACATTGACGGAAAATTTTCCCGGTGGTGTAAAGGTTTTGGTATAAAAGCCTTGGCAAATGCCGTGTGCTGCTGTATTTTAATGAATTATGGGATTAAATCAGGGATGATGGAATCCTAAAAAGCGATTTGGTTTTTGATATTTTTTAGGAGGAAACAGATGAAATTGTTAAATTGCTTTGGTGAGAAACTTTCGGCGTTCATCATCGGTACGATTCTTCTGGTGGTGGGGATTCTGTTTGTCGTGCTTGGCTTCACCATTCTGCCGGTGATCGGTTTTGTCATCGCCGTTCCCGCTTTTATCGCATCGGTTCCGTTTTTAAAGGATGCGTTCACGGAAGCTTGTCGGTATTACGGCGTATAGCGTTTGGCGATACCATCGGTTTCTCCTTTCATGACGTGCAAGGTGCGCTGTTCGGGCTGAAGGTGATGACCGGGTCCGCGAAAACCCGGTGGATTTGCTGACGCCTCTCCAGGAACCGAAGGTGGGAGAGTGCTTCGCCCGTGGCGAACCATTTCTGCGCCACGGGAAAATCCTCCCAGGAATCCGCCTCAATGTCCCATGTCATGCAAGAGGCCACTTCAAATGCGTTTTGCGGGGCGTTTTGCGAGAGGATATCTTGGATTTCATCGATCCTGACGGCATGGTGGCGTTTGAGTTCATCGATCCGGCCCCTGAAATTTTCAAAGATCCGACGGTGTCCTGGCAGGACCCGGGCCACATCCAGATCGTAAATTTTATCTAAACTTTCGATATAGCTGCGCAAAGGATCATCGTCATCGGACCAGCACTGGATGTTGGGCGTGATATCATCCAGTAGATGATCCCCGGCGATGAGAAACCGGTGCCGGGGCTCATAAAGGCAGGTATGGCCGTTGGTATGGCCCGGCGTCTGAATGCAGGTGAAGCAATATTGCCCGATATCGAGACGGTCGCCGTCGTTGATGATATTTAATGCCGGAACCCACCGGGTGCCGTATTTGAATCCCGGGTGCTGGTGCAGGGCGTCTCTGAGGATCGGTTCGGGGAATCCATTGGCGGCTGCGTATCGAATCATGGGTTCAAACCCCTGCCAGTTCTCGATGATCTCGGTATCGGGTCGGTTGAAATGGATGCGGGTGGCCGGCTTCACCAGCGCGGAAAGCAGGCCGAAATGATCCGCGTGCAGATGGGTAATGAAAATGTCGGTTTTTTCAAGATCCATTTCAATTTGCGCAAGGCCTTCAAGCATGGCGGTTTTGCATTCCTCCCGGTTCAGACCCGTGTCGATAAGAAGGTTCCGGCCCCCTCCCTCTCCCCGGATGGCATAGGAATTGAGATATTTCAGCGGGCTGCCGGGCAGCGGAATCTTGATGCGGTACAGGTCCGGATAAATTTCTTCCGGCATGGGACACCTCCTGAGGATAAAAAATAACGAACGCCCACTCTTTTTTGCCAAAAGTCATTGTACGCCGATCAATTCAATTTTCAACCCAATAATTCCAATTCGCATTCGGGTGCCGTCACCGCCATCCAAACCTTTCGATGCCGCATGGCTTCCAGACGTTTCGAAGATGATTGGGAAAAAGGCCCGTAGTTTGATCTCCGCCTGCTCCCACATGCCTGAAAATGGAATTAAACTTGATTATTCAGGTGTGATGATATATAAAAAACAGCGGTTATTTTCAAAATGACATTTCACTGTCTGGCTGGTTTTATCGCAGGCGGCGATTGACCGGTCAGCGGCGGCATCCTTTCCAGCGAATATGACGGCAGATAAAACACGGAAAGAATGCACTCTTTAACTTTACCTGAACGATGGGCGGGATGACGGTCCAAAATCAGAAAAATCGGATTTTCCGCATGATGCGTCAACCGCTTCAGAAAATCACAGATCCGGTCCGCGTCCACGGTCTCCCTGACCACCATAAAGCGCATATGGCCGCGCGTACTGATGGCGGCCCCGATTTTTTCGGCTTCTTTTTTGATTTTTGGAAAATCCACGTCCATCCACCGCTTCACTGCTTCCGGGTTCTGCTGATATGCGCGATAAAGCGGCTTCTGGTCGGAAAAGCCGAGCTGCCGGAGAAGGCGGCCTGCCGAACTCATGGAAGAAGTATATATCGTTAAATATCAAATATCCAGACAAATATGACCGGATTATTAAATCGAATTTCAATAAGTGTGACACTATTAAAATTCAACATATTGAAATTATACATTATTAATCAATACGTCATGTCCATACAATTATGCTCGCCTTAGTAAGAGCGACGGCAGTTTCGGATGCTTTATCGGCGCGATGATGGATTAACGCCAGGTCCTGTTCCGACCTCCGCCATGGCAAATGGTGCGGCATCTCAAGAGACTATGCCGGATAAGCCGTTTCAATCACCCGCAAGCCCGGCAGATGCCCGTACCATGGAAAATCCCGTCACCTATATAGAAGTTGCTGTTCCGCTACCGGTTTTCAACACCTATACATATGCTGTTCCGGAATCCATGCGGGGCCTGATCGCTTCAGGTCTGCGGGTGATGGTCCCTTTCGGCCGCCGGAAACTGACCGGTTATATCCTGGGGCCGGGTTCTGCCGACGGCATCCAGGGGATTCGTGAGATCATCGACGTGATAGATGGATCCCCCGTGTTTCCGGCGGAGATGCTCCCTTTTTTCCGGTGGATGGCCGCCTATTACATCCATCCCATAGGAGAGGTCATTTGTGAGGCCATGCCCGGCAGCATCAGCAAAAGGAAAAAAGCCGTTGCAGGTCCCAAAACCGAGCGGTACGCGGCCCTGGTACCGGAAGCGCCATTGCCGGCCGTGCTGACACCGGCCCAGCAGGCCGTCATGGATGCGCTGGCCTCCGGAAGCGCCATTGCCTTAAGAGAACTCCGGCGGATTTCCCCATCGGCCTCCAGACAGGTAAAGGCATTGGCCGATAAGGGCCTTGTAGCGGTTTCTGATCAGCCGGTATACCGTGATCCCTTCGGCGATCCGGTTCCGCCGGATACGCCGCATAAACTGAATCCGGAGCAGTATCGGGCAGTCTCAACCGTGGCCGGGGAACTGGGAAACGGCTTTGCGGTCTTTCTCCTGGCAGGCGTGACCGGCTCCGGCAAAACCGAAGTCTACATGCAGGCGGCGGCAACGGCGCTGAAGCGAGATACCGCCGTGCTGGTGCTGGTGCCGGAGATTGCCCTGGTATCGGAAACCGAGCGCCGGTTCAGAGCCCGGTTCGGCGACGGTATCGCCGTGCTGCACAGCGGCCTGAGTCCAGGCGAGCGATACGACCAATGGATGCGCATTCTTTGCGGGCAAATCAGGGTCGTCATCGGGGCTAGATCCGCGATTTTCGCGCCCCTGACCGATATCGGGCTGATCATCGTTGATGAGGAACACGATACATCCTATAAACAGGAGAGCCGGTTTAGATACAACGCCCGGGATATGGCCGTTGTCCGGGCCAGGCAGGCCGGGGCCGTTGTCCTGCTTGGCTCGGCCACCCCGTCGGTGCAATCCGTTTATAATGTCCTTTCCGGAAAATTTCGGAAACTCAATCTCAAGAAACGGATCCACCGCCAGGCCATGCCGGAAATCCACATCGAGGACTTGCGGCAACAAAAGGACAGCCGCGGGATATGGCGGTTTATCACCCCGTCCCTGCACCTGGCCATGAAGGAGACTCTTGAACGCGGCGAACAGGCCCTGCTTTTCCTGAACCGGCGCGGTTATGCCACCTGGCCGGTCTGCGCCGGGTGCGGCCAGGCCGTGAAATGCCGCCATTGCGACGTTACCCTGACCCTGCACCAGGGGGCAGGGGTCTATAAATGCCACCAGTGCGGATATGCCGTCGCATCTACATCGGCCTGCGCGGTCTGTGGATCGACCGCCATCAAGCGGTTGGGAATGGGCACGGAAAAAATCGAACACGCCGTAAAGGCCCTTTTCCCCGATGCCCGGGTGGCCCGCATGGACCGGGACACGGTAACCCGCAAAGGCGCGCTTCTGCGGATGTTAAAAGGGTTACGGCACCGGGAGATCGATGTTCTGATCGGCACCCAGATGGTGGCCAAGGGGCATGATTTTCCCGGAATCACTCTGGTGGGGATCATCTGCGCGGATCTGTCCCTGAGTTTTCCGGATTTCCGGGCCGGTGAACTCACGTTTCAGGTTCTGGCCCAGGTGGCGGGCCGGGCCGGTCGCGGGGACAGGCCCGGCCGGGTGGTGCTGCAAACCTATAATCCCGGTCATTTCACCATTGCCGCGGCCAGGGACCAGGATTTCATGGCCTTTTACCAGCAGGAGATCGGATTTCGGCAAACTTTCCGGTATCCGCCTTTTGCCCGGATGATCCAGCTCAAGATCAGCGGCCGGGACCTGGAAAAGACCCGCGGATTCGCGGAAACCGTTGGAAACCTCTGCCGGAGGTTGCAGCAGCGGAAAACCAGCCGGGACGGCTCCACCGCGGAGAACGCAGTCGAGGTCTTGGGGCCTATTGAAGCGCCCCTGTCGCGGATCGCCGGCCAGTACCGCTGGCAGGTCCTTTTAAAATCAGCCAACGCAGATCAATTGCACCGGTTTGCCCGAAATTTGATTTTCGACAGCGGGACCGCGCTTGCCAACCGCCAGGTCAGCCTGGCGGTGGATGTGGACCCTTTTTTTATGATGTAGTTATTCCAATTCGCATTCAAACGGCATCTGTGTTGGCCGCGTTATCGTGTTTTGCGGACAGCCAAAGTAACGTTTGCAAGAAAGATCAGCAGGGCTCCGATCCAGCCGGAGACCACCAAGGGCGGGTCCTGGGCGATCCATGGGCCGAGGATCGCGGCCATGAGGATCCGCGATGATGAAATGATGCTCCCCTCAACGGCCGTTACATACCGGAATCCCAGGGTGAGCAGGTACTGGCACCCGATGCCGAACAGGGAGCAGATGAGCAGATCGTAGCGTACGGGGGCCGGTCCCCGTTTGCGGATGCCCATGACCGTCAGGATCACGAAAAATCCCAGAACAAACCGGGCAAATGCGAAAAATGACGATGAAATATCAACCTCGGCCTGGGACCATCGGATCACGGCCGTGGCGAAATAAAAAAAATGGCCGAAGCCAGCACGCACAATATGCCAAGAAGGGTGATCAGCCTCGGGGAAAGGGTTTTCGCAAGCGGCTTCTCCGCGAAAAATATCGACTGCGGTATCTGATTTTCCGGTTTCGGGATCACGGTATTTTTTTTGCCCCTCAAGTGCATCAAGTGTTTTTTCTTTTATTTTTTTGCGGGGGCGGCTATCATAAAAAGTCTTCGGTTGAAAAAGCAAGACAATAACGGTTTTGTCCTTGTCGGCCGATGGATCCGCAGAGGAGACGCCAATGAAAATCGCGGTCATGAGTGACAGTCACGATAACATCTGGAACCTGCGCAAGGCGCTTGACATCGCCTGTTCCCGAAGCTGCGGCATGATCATTCACTGCGGCGATTTTGTCGCCCCGTTTGTGTTCAAGGAATTCATGGAGGTAAAAATCCCGCTTTACGCCGTTTTCGGGAACAACGACGGGGATCGGTATCTGTTGACAAAAACCGCCGCCGACAGCAACGGCCTGATCACGCTTTACAGTCTTGTGGGCGAGTGCGACGTCGAAGGGCGGCGCCGTATCGCCTTCACTCACGAATGGCCGGTGGCCGAAGGACTGGCTGCTGCCGGCAAATACGATCTGGTTTGTTTCGGCCATTCCCATCAATATGACCAGGACCGGATCAACGATGCCATCGTGCTCAATCCCGGCGAAATCATGGGAAAGGACGGGGACCCGGGTTTCTGTATCGTTGATACGGACGGACTGGGCATTGAACGGATTGATCTCCATTAAGAAAGACCGTCAATCATTAACCGGAGACTAAAATGATACCGAAGTTCGCATTAATTCAACTTGTCTGGCATGCGGCGCCGACCCCATGGAAAGCGATGAAAAATATTGCAAATATCCGAACCAATGTCGTCATGGTTCTGGCGGCATTTGTTTTTTCATTGATCTGGACCCAGGTCGTTTTGGCGGCGGAAGACCCCCGGCCCCGGAGGACCGGTCTTAAAATCGAGGTGGCCGGAAGCGGGATCTATCGTATCACCGGCCAGGACATCATCAATGCGGGCATCCGTATAAACGGCATGGATCCGGCCCTTCTGCGGATGTTTCATCTGGATCGGGAAATCCATATCACTGTTTCCGCTGAAGGCTCTGTTCTTGCCGCCGATGATACCATTTCATTTTATGCCCCTGGCATCGACAACCGGTATACCGGCACGGATGTGTTCTGGCTTTTCTGGAGCGGGAGTACGCCGGGCCGACGCATGGTCAGAGAGGCCCGTCCCTCTCGGGGGGGTGATCCGCCGGTGACGGCTTTCGGCGAGGTTCTGGGTATCGAGGAAAACAAGGTCATGTGGGGCGGCGTACCCGGCGCGCCTGAAACCGATTACTGGTTCTGGGAACGGCTTACGGCCCCCCAGTCCGCAACATACCGTTTTGATGCGCCTGAATTTGTCAGTATGGGAGC
>CAYZXZ010000114.1:0-9092 GCA_964481615.1 uncultured Desulfobacteraceae bacterium
TATCATATCGGCGATAAACAGGCGCTGTACGCCGCCGTGCTGCATGACGCTTTCGGCGAGCTTACCCAATCCATCCTAAATGACGTCGACGAAGCCGTCACCCCCGTTGAGAAACTCAAGGTCTATTTCAGCGCCATCGAAAAAACCGTTTTCAAACATCCGGATATCTCCCGGATCATGCTGCGGGAGATCGCCTCCAAAGGGGAACACCTTCCGCTTGTTGTGGTTGCGGATTTCATTCAAATCTTTCTAAAACTTTCCAATATCCTTCAGGAAGGCGAACGCCAGGAATTGTTTGTCAAGACCTCCCCCGTCATTATTCATTTCATGACCGTGGGGCCCTATGTTTTTCTGAAAAATCTGGAGGGGCTCATTCAACGCAACCGGGAGTCGGCGCGTATCCAGGGACTGCATCCCCATACCTTTGACGAAATGAAAACCGAAATCGAAAAACTGCTGCTCAACGCCTTGCACCGGAGAGAGGACCACACTGGATCTTCCCCATAGTCCTACTATAGGATATCTATAATGAAAAACATCCGTCATCGGATTGAAGCCCGGTTCGCCCGGTTCGCGACGCTGATCTGCCGGCACCGTTTCAAAACTCTGGGCATTATGGTCCTGATCATCGCGGGCCTGTTTTCCCAGCTTCCCAGAATCACCATCGACACCTCCACGGAGGGCTTTCTGCACGACGAAGACCCGGCGATGCTGGCCTACAACACCTTCCGCGATCAATTCGGCCGGGATGAGGTCATTATCATCGCCTTAAAGCCGAAACTGCTTTTTGATCCGGCTTTCCTGAAAACGTTAAAGCGTCTGCATCAGGATCTGGAAGACAATGTGCCTTATATCGACGACATCACCAGCCTGATCAACGCGCGCAACACCCGCGGCGAGGGAAACGAACTGATCGTGGAAGACCTGATGGAGCACTGGCCTGAAACCGAGGCGGATCTGGCCGCCATCCGCGACCGGGCCCTGGCCAACCCCATGTACCGCAATATGCTTTTGTCCGAGGACGGAACGTTTACCACCATTGTCATCCGCTCCTACAGCCAGTCCGCCCAGGGCACGGAAACGGACATCCTGGACGGGTTTGAAACAACCGCGGAACCACTGCCGTCAGCAGCTTCGAAGAAATACCTTACGGATGCGGAAAATTCGCAAATTGTCGCAGCGGTGCGGAAGGTCATCGCGAATTACCAAAGCGACGATATGGAGATCTACCTGGCGGGCTCGCCGGTATTCACCAACGATATCAAGCGATCCATGATGGGCGATATGCGCAAATTCATGGCGCTGGCCATTTTAACCGTCTCGGTGACCCTGTATGTCATGTTCCGGCGACTCTCCGGGGTCTTTCTGCCGCTTTTGATCGTTATCCTGTCCCTGCTGTCCACCATCAGCCTGATGGCCATCACCCACACCGCCATCAAGGTCCCCACCCAAATCTTGCCGTCTTTTATTCTGGCGGTGGGCGTGGGGACCTCGGTTCACATCCTGGCCATCTTTTTCTTTCGCCTGCGCAAGAAAGGAGACAAACAGGAAGCCATTATCTACGCCATGGGACATTCCGGGCTCCCCATCGTCATGACCAATGCCACCACCGCCGCCGGATTGATGTCGTTTTCCACGGCGGATGTCGCGCCCATCGCGGACCTGGGGATTTTCGCCGGCATCGGCGTACTGATCGCCTTTATTTACACCCTCGTGCTGCTGCCGGCCCTGCTGGCGGTGCTCCCCTTGAGTTCCAAGAAAACAGAACTGCTGCGCAAAACCAACCGGATCATGGACCGCTTCCTGGGGGCCATCAGCCGGTTTTCCACGACTTATCCCAAAGCAATTCTAATTGTTACGGCAGTGATTATTGTTTCCTCGGCGATCATATCCACCCGCATCTATTTCTCCCATCATCCCCTGCACTGGTTTCAGCCGGACAACAGCATCCGCGTGGCCACGGAGAAAATCGATGAAGAGCTGCGGGGCTCCCTGAGCCTGGAAATCATTTTAAATACCGGGAAAGAAAACGGCCTGTACGACCCGGAACTCCTGCAGCGGATTGATAATGCCACCCAAGACCTGGAACAATTTACAAGCCGGGACGTTTTTGTGGGAAAAGTCTGGTCCGTGACGACCATTTTAAAAGAAATCAATCAGGCGTTAAACGAAAACCGGCCGGAAGCATACACCGTTCCCCGGGACCGGGACTTGGTCGCCCAGGAATTTCTTCTGTTCGAAAACAGCGGCTCCGACGACCTGGAGGATTTCGTTGACACCCAGTTTTCCAAGGCCCGCATGATTGTGAAACTGCCCTTCAAGGACGCCGTCAAATACAATGAATTCACCAAAATGATCGCCGAATACATGAAAAACAATTTCCCGGATATAAACTATGAAATCACCGGGATGATCGCCCTGCTGGCCCAGGTCATCAACAACAGCATCACCACTATGGCCAAAAGCTACGTCATTGCCCTTCTGGTGATCACGTTCCTGATGGTCGTTCTGATCGGCAGGGTCCGCATCGGATTGCTCAGCATGATTCCCAATCTGGCCCCGATCCTGCTAACCATGAGCGTCATCGTGGTTTTCGGTTTTCCCATGGATCTTTTCACCATGCTGGTGGCCAGCATCGCCATCGGTCTGGCAGTGGACGACACCATCCACTTCATGCACAACTTCCGGCGCTATTACGAATTGACCGGCGATCCTGCCACAGCCATTGCCGAAACCCTGCATACCACCGGCCGGGCCATGCTGGTCACCACCGTGGTGCTCGCCCTGGGATTTTTCATTTTCACCTTTGCCAGCATGCAGAACCTCATCCGCTTCGGCTTCCTCACCGGTTTTACGATCATCACGGCCCTTGCAGCCGATTATTTCGTGGCGCCTGCCCTGATGATGGTATTTAATCCAAAACGAACGCCAAACGCGCCGGCCGTTACGGCGCAATCATAGGAGGGAGAAAAATGAAAACCTGCTTTACTCTGTGTTTTGTTGTTGTTGCCCTGTTGCTGACCGCAACCCATCCGGTATCGGCCGATGATCCCAAAGCCCGTGAAATCATGCAGAAAGTGGATGACCGCGACGACGGCGACAATATCACATCCAATATGGAAATGACGCTTGTGGACAAACACAACCAGAAGCGCATCCGAAAAATCGCCACGTTTTCCAAGGACAAGGGGGAGGATACCTATCGCCTCATGTTTTTTCTGTATCCTGAGGATGTCAAGGACACCTCCTTTCTGACATATGACTATGACGACGCGGACAAGGACGACGATCAGTGGCTGTACCTGCCGGCTCTGCGCAAAACCAAGCGGATCGCCTCCAGCGACAAGAGCGGCAGTTTCATGGGATCTGATCTGAATTATTCGGACATGACCTCCCGCAATCTGGAAGACTATGATTTCTTTTTTAAAAAGGAGATGGACGTCAACGGGAAAAAAACCTGGATGATCGAATCCATCCCCCGCAGCAGGGATGTCATTGAGGAAACCGGCTATACCAAATCCCTGCTGTTCGTCCGTCAGGACAATTTCTATGTGATCCGGGCCGTGCACTGGGTCAAGGACGGGGATTACATCAAATACATGGATGTGAAGACCCTGGAATTGATCGACGGCATCTGGTTCGGCACCGAGCTCCATGTGTTTCAAAAACGGGGAAAAGAAATGGTCCATCAGACATTCTTGAAGTTTGGCGACGTGAAGTTCAACCAGAACCTCGATTTTGAGCTGTTTACCACCCGCCGAATGGAAAAAGGGTTTTAAGACGATGAAAATCGCCATTTTCCGGCATGTCGCTCTTCTGCTTGTCCTGATATTGGGCGGAATCACCAATCCGTCATTCATCTTGAA
This sequence comes from uncultured Desulfobacteraceae bacterium, assembly GCA_964481615.1. GTDB lineage: Bacteria > Desulfobacterota > Desulfobacteria > Desulfobacterales > Desulfosalsimonadaceae > SURF-33. The sequence continues at coordinate 3,867 of CAYZXZ010000114.1, forward strand.
AGCGGGAGCGGCGGAACCGGCAACCGGACAGGAGCAAACAACCAACCCCCCGGATCCATCGAGCCAATCCGTAGAAGATCTTCTCGATGCATTCGACGCGCAGGAAACGCCTGAATCAGAAGAAGCAGCAGATGATCTTCTTGACGCCTTTGAAGAAGCAGAAGCCTCTGATCCGCCACCTGAAAACACAGACTCGGATCCCGGCCCCGGTCCATTGCAGGCGATTTCCTTAGACGGTCATGCCAAAGTCGGTTCTTCCTGGAATTACGCCCATAAATCCCCCCGCAAGGGCCAAACCGACTGGCGGGGGCTGTCTAGGCTGCGGGCGGAGCTGCAGCTCGAACTGGAAGCGCGACTCCCCGGCTCCTGGAAAACATTCGCCAGCGGCAAAGGCGCCTATGATGCGGCCTATGCCATCCAGGGCCGCGACAATTTTACGGATGAGGTGCTGGACAACTATGAAAAAGAAATCGAGCTGCGGGAACTCTATCTTATGGGCAGCATCACCGGGAGCCTGGATCTCAAGGCGGGCCGCCAGATCGTGGTCTGGGGAAGATCGGACAATATCCGAGTGACCGATGTGCTCAATCCCTTAGACATGCGCGAGCCCGGATTGACCGATATCGAAGACCTGCGGCTGCCGGTTGCCATGACCCGGCTGGACTATTATTTCGGCAAATGGAGCCTCTCGGGTTTGGCCGTGCATGAAATCCGGTTCAATAAAATGCCCGAATTCGGCAGTGACTTCTATCCGTTCGGCGATTCGACGTTACCGGAAAAAACGCCTGAATCCAGACTCGACAACACCGAGTTCGGTCTGGCGCTCACCGGCGTGTTCAGCGGCTGGGATATTTCTTTTTACTATGCTTCGGTTTTCGATGATTATCCCCATGCGGAACTGGTGTATGCGTCAATGTCTCCGCACATGGCGCTTCGCCATTCCTCGATCCATATGGGGGGCGCGGCCGGCAACATTGCCCTGGGCAACTGGCTGATCAAAACCGACACGGCCTTTTTTGATGGCTTGGAGTTCTTTAATACCGGCAAGAAGACCTTCACCCGGATCGATGTGCTGGCGGGACTGGAATACTCCGGCTTTGCGGATACGACGGTCACCATCGAGGCGGTCAACCGCCATCTCAACGAATATGACCGGCGGCTGAAAAATCTGCCCGATAAAATCGACCGCGACGATTTCCAGTCCGTTCTTCGGATCGCCAGGGATTACCTGCACGACACCCTCACGGTGACGCTTCTGGCCTCGCTGTATGGATTTTCCGGCCAGAACGGCGGCTTCGGAAGATTTTCGCTGGAATACGACGTGTCGGACAACTGGACGATTCTGGGGGGTATTGTGGATTATCGTTCCGGAGACAAGCCTATCATGAAGGGCATCGGCGATAATGATCGGATTTATGGGGAAATAAAGTACAGTTTTTAATATAGGGATGCAGCGCGACGCAGAAGTTGAACTTTTTACGATGCCGTAAAAGGAGACAGGGGGCATGGCAAGTCTGAAATACAAGGTGGAAAAGCTGTTCGGGAACATGGCGCATGGGATCTGCAGAAACCCCATCAAGACCTTGCTCCTCATGTTCATGCTGATCGGAGCACTGATCTCCCAAATGCCCAAGCTGACCATCGATACCTCCTTTGAGGGAATGCTGCACCCAGACAACCCTTTGCGCATTGAATACAATGGATTCCGAGACCAGTTCGGACAGGACCGGGTCATCATCTGCGCGGTCCAGACACCTGAAATATTTAACGCCAAACATCTGGGCAAACTAAAGGCCTTTCACCATGATTTGGAGAGGGAAGTCCCCCATCTCGATGAAGTTAAAAGTCTGATCAACGCCCGCCGCACCCGGGGGGAGGGCGATACCCTGATCGTCGAGGACCTCCTGAAAGACTGGCCGGAAAAACCCGTCGATCTTGCCGCCCTCAAAACCTATGTGCTCCATAATCCGGTCTATCGCAACGACTACATTTCCGAAGACGGCACGATCGCGGCCCTGATCATCAAACCCATCGCCGCTGTTGAGAAAATGGATGAAGCCGATCTGATGGCGGATTTCGAAGAAAGTTCAGAAAATTCCGCTTCGGAATCGGAACCAGAACCAGAACCGGCCAAAGGACACTATTTGTCAAAAAAGGAAAATAAGGACGTCGTTGATGCGGTAAACCGCATCATGGAACGGTATCAGGCCCCGGATTTTAGCATCGCCCTGACCGGCGGACCGGTATTGGAAGAGGTCTATGACAGTCACACCAAGAAAAACATGCGCACCTTCACATTCATCATGATGATCGTCATTTTCCTGTCTCTGGGGCTTTTTTTCCGCCGTTTGTCCGGCGCGGTTTACCCGCTGATGATCGTCTACCTTTCCCTGTTGTCCACCCTGGGCGTGATGGCCATCTGCAAGGTCTCCATTTCCGTTTTCAGCGTGGTGCTGCCCAGTTTTTTAATGGCGGTGGGAATCGCCGATGCCGTCCATATCCTGGCGATTTTTTACAGGCGCTATCAGCAGGGCCATGCCAAGATCGATTCCATCGCTTTTGCCCTCGGCCATTCAGGCCTTGCCATCGTGATGACCAGCCTGACCACCATCGCCGGCCTGCTTTCCTTTTCCATGTCGGAACTCAGTTCCATCGGGCACCTGGGAATTTTTGCTTCAGTCGGCGTCGCGCTGGCGTTGATCTATACCGTTATCATGCTGCCAGCGCTGCTGGCGATTACTCCCATTAAAATGAAAAAAACAGGTGTCGATATCGGCAAAAAAAGGGTCATGGACACCATTCTGGTCGCCATTGGAAATTTTGCCTCCGGAAATCCCAAAAAAATCGTGGTGATTAGCATGATGGTGATGGCGCTGTCGCTCGCCTTCATGCTGGATTTAAAATTCTCCCATCATCACAAGAACATCTATCCCCCGGAAATGACCGTCCGGCAGGACCAGGAATTCATCGACGGCAATCTAAAAGGGGCCGCTTCAGTGGAAGTGGTTTTGGACACCCGGAAAGAAAACGGTCTGTACCAGCCCGAAGTGCTGCATCGCCTGGATCGGCTCACGGAAGAACTGCTCGGAATCCGGGACGGTGAAATCTATATCGGCAAGGTGCGCTCCATCAATGACATTCTAAAGGAAACCAATCAGGCCCTGCATGCCAATGATCCCGCTTTTTACGCCATTCCCGACGAACAGGCCCTCATTGCCCAGGAACTCCTGCTGTTTGAAAACAGCGGTTCCGACGACCTGGAAAAAATCGTGGACGGCACCTTCAGCAAAACCCGGGTCTCCATCAAGATTCCGTATCTGGAAGTCTTGCTCACCGAAAAGCTGTCGGACGACATCTACAATCGCTTCCGCAATTATTTCGATGGCCTGGCATCCGTTACCATCACCGGCATGAGCCCCATGATGGGCAAGACGGTGGCCGCGGCCATCCGCAGCATGTGCAAAAGTTATGTCGTGGCTTTCTTTGTCATCACCATCATGATGATCATCCTGGTGGGGGATGTGAAGATGGGGCTTCTTTCCATGATTCCGAATGTTTTTCCCATCTTCCTTGTCATGGGCATCATGGGAGCCTTAGGCGTCTACGTCGATCTGAACGCGCTGATGATCGGCAGCATCGCCATCGGCATGGTGGTGGACGATACCATGCATTTTATGTACAATTTCAGACGCTATTATGAACTGTCCGGGGACGCTTGCGTGGCTGTCCGTGATACCCTGCTCAGCGCCGGCCGTGCCATGATGATTACTTCGCTGGTTCTGGCCGCCAGTTTCTTCACCCTGCTTTTTGCCACCTTCACGAGTACCCATAAATTCGGTTTTTTCACAGGACTTGTGATTCTGATAGCGCTTTTGGCGAACTTCGTTATGGCCCCGGCCCTGGTAGTACTGACCCTCCCGTATCTTAAACTAAAGAGCCTGATGCCCGGGCAACCCGCAACGACGGTGATCGCGCAACAACACACCCGAGTGATCAAGGGGTAATATAAAAAAACCGCTTTTCCGTATCTTTCCTTGATCCGCCAGGTGCGGGAATATGCCAGAAACACCGACATCGCGCTGGATGCGAAAAAACGTGATTTTGAAATTGACTTTACCAGATCAGGTCGATATTATTACAAAATGGAAAAGTGTAGGCGGGCCCGGCAAAATTGCGCCGGTTCCGCGGCCCCATCGGCCCGGTATCGAAAAAACCCCAAAAGCGCCTTTCTTTGGAAGGACCAAGAACCCGGCGCCAACCTCAAACAGCGGCGGCAAACCCGGGTGTTTGATCGGCGCCACGACGGATTGACGTTGGTTGGATGCGGCAGACCCAAACGATAGGGAAACAAGCCATGAATCATGACAGATCAAGCAGATGGATGAAAAAAATCAGGTTAACCAGCACGCCGTCAAAGATGCCGCAAACGGCGATGTTTCTGCTCGCGGGGCTGCTTTTTTTGATGTTCCTGCCGCCATCGCCGGCATATGCCGTTGATGTTGTGTTTAACAGCAGCGGCACGTGGACGGTTCCCCCGGGTGTCACCCAACTTACCATCGTCCAGGCCTGGGGCGGCGGCGGCGGCGGCGGCACCGGAACGGCTCACGGCAAAGGCGGCGGCGGCGGCGGCGCGTATGCAAACAGGTCCAACATAAGCGTCACTCCGGGAGATACGTGGTCGGTTACCGTGGGATCAGGAGGTGGGCTTGGCGCTGCAGGCGGGGATTCTTCCTTTGTCCGTCTGGCGACAACACAAGTATTGGCCAAAGGAGGGTCAGGCGCCTCCGGCCAGAATGGAGGCACAGGAGGGGCGGCGGCTTCATGCATAGGGGGGACGACTTGGTCCGGCGGAGCCGGCGGAGCCGGACATACAGGTAGTGGCAACCGAGGAGGAGGAGGAGGAGGAGGCTCGGCTTTTTCTAATGCCGCAGGGAACACCGGCGCCGATGGCTCGGCCACCTCTGGCGGCGCGGGCGGAACAGGAACCGGAAACGGGGGTAACGGCGGTTTTCAGGCTGTAAACGGCCAGACAGGCAATGCCCCGGGGGGCGGGGGCGGCGGCGGCAGCAACGCCAGCACAAGCAATAGCGGCGCGGCGGGACGAGTGATCATAACGTATCAATGCACCGCGGGAGCTCCGTCTTCCACGCCCACGCTGTGCATCAACACCCCCCTGACCAGCATCACCCATGCCACCACCGGCGCCACCGGCATCGCAAATGCCGG
>CAYZXZ010000115.1:0-9028 GCA_964481615.1 uncultured Desulfobacteraceae bacterium
GGGTCGCCAGTCAGCCGCTGGATCACCACATGTCCCGGCGTATGGACCAGAAAATCGCATACGATATCCACATAGTCCGGCTGGGACAAGCAAGCATATTCTCCGTTTTGATGCATCTCCTCCAGGCGGGTGCCCCGGATCACATACAGAAGGTGAATTTTAAGGCCGTCGATATTTATGCCCGCCAGTATTTTAGCGGTTTCAACCATCTGCGTCCGGGTTTCACCCGGAAGTCCCAGGATCACGTGAACGCAGACGGGGATACCTTTTTTTTTCGTCGCGGTCACGGCGGAACGAAACGTGGCAAAGTCATGGCCCCGGTTGATCCGGGAAAGGGTGTCGTCATGGGCGGATTGAAGGCCGTATTCGATCCAGACCAGGGTTTTTTCGGCACAGGTTTTAAGCAGGGACAAAATATCTTCGGAGACGCAGTCCGGCCGAGTGCCCACGGCAAGACCGACCACGCCGTCAACGGCCAGGGCTTCGTCGTAGAGTTGTTTCAATGTTTCCACCGGTGCACAGGTGTTGGAAAACGACTGGAAATAAGCGATGAATTTTTTCGCCTTGTACCGGCGGCCGAGATTTTCCATCCCGGCCAGAATCTGATCGGTGATCGACAACCCTTTGCCAAAGGCGCCGGTGCCCGAGCCGCGTTGATTGCAATAGATGCAACCCTCGGAAGACAGGGTGCCGTCCCGGTTGGGGCAGGACAGGCCGGCATCCAGTGAAATTTTCTGGACCCGGCAGCCGAAGCGGTTTCGGAGGTATGTGTTCAAGTCGTAATATCGGTCGGCCATGATCGTTTGTCAGCGGGCAAAATTGATGGAATCGTAAAAGGACTTTTTATTTAACCATCAAAAGTGATTGCAAACTTTTTCACATGATTGATATATCATACCATAAATGCGGACAAAACGGAAAAACAACAACTTTCCCGACAGCAGACTGTCGTCAGATGTCGGACGCGGGCGGACATGAGCACATATCCGGAAAAATATGACGTGATTGTGGTGGGGGCAGGCCATTCCGGGTGCGAGGCGGCCCTGGCGGCCGCCCGAATGGGATGCAGGACCCTGCTGGCAGCCATAGACATAGATAAAATCGCGACCATGCCCTGCAGTCCGTCCATCGGCGGGATGGCCAAGGGCCAATTGGTCAGGGAAATCGATGTCCTGGGCGGCGAAATGGCCCGGATCACGGATCAGACCGCCATCCATTTCCGTAAACTCAACACCAAAAAAGGTCCGGCCGTGCAATCGTCGCGGACCCAGAACGACAAGAAGCGGTATCACATGGCCATGAAAGCCGTTGTGGAGAAAACGCCGGGTCTTGACGTGAAACAGGCCATGATCGATGGCCTGATTATTGAAGACGAACGTGTCCTGGGGGTGGTGGATCAGACCGGTTACGCATTTGAAGCCAAGGCCGTGGTTCTGGCAACGGGTACGTTTCTGGGCGGACTTGTCCATATCGGGATGACGTCTTATCAGGCCGGCCGGGCCGGCGAGTTTGCATCCTATGCTCTTGCCGGACAACTCAGGGAACTCGGGTTCCGGCTGGGCCGCATGAAAACCGGTACTCCTCCCCGGATTCACCGGGCCGGCATTGATTTTTCCGTTTTTGCGCGCCAGGACGGCGATGATGTCAGGGAACCCTTTTCCATTCGATCCGATGGTTTTCCCCTCCCCCAGGTGCCGAGTTATATCGGCCGGGCGGGCCGGGCCACCATTGACATCGTCGCCCGGAATCTGTCTCATTCCGCACTGTACGGGGGCCGGATCACCGGGGTTTCAGCCCGTTACTGTCCGTCGTTTGAGGATAAGGTGGTCAAATTTGCCGACCGGGACGGCCACCAGTTGATCCTGGAGCCCGAAGGCCTGGATACGGATGAAATTTATGTCAGCGGCCTGGGCAACAGTCTTCCCATGGAGATCCAGCTTCAGGTGGTGCGGTCGGTAAAAGGGCTGGAATCCGCGCAGATCATGCGGCCCGCTTATGCCATCGAGTATGATTATGTGGAGCCGACCCAGCTGTTGCCGACACTGGAAACCAAGCGGATTTCCGGGCTGTTCATGGCCGGGCAGATCAACGGGACCTCCGGCTATGAGGAAGCTGCGGCCCAGGGTCTCTGGGCAGGCATCAATGCTGCGTCCTGGGTCCAGAATCGGCCGGCGTTTATTCTGGAGCGGTCCCAGGCCTACATGGGAGTGATGATCGACGACCTGGTCACCCGCGGAACAAGGGAGCCCTACCGGATGTTCACGTCCCGGGCCGAATACCGGCTGATGCTCCGGGAAGACAACGCGGATATTCGGTTAATGGAAACCGGTCATGCGCTGGGGCTCATTGATGAGGATACATTCAAGGATATGCGGGAAAAACAGCACCGGATCACCGCCGAGATCGAGCGCGTCCGCCGGGTCGTTGTGCGGCCCGATGGAGCGGTTAACGCATACCTGGGCGAAAAGGGGTCCAATCTGATCCAGAGCGGCATCCATCTGGATCAGCTCCTGAAGCGAAATGAGCTGGATTATGACGCGGTTCGGGTCCTGGCGCCAGCGGATCCGGCCCCCGATTCCCGGGTGGCCCGCCAGGTGGAAATCGAGATCAAGTACGAGGGGTATATCCGCCGGCAGCTGAAAGAAATCGAACAATTCAAATCCCAGGAAAAAATGAAAATTCCTGGTAATTTTGATTTTACCGCGGTCCACGGCCTGTCCAATGAGTTGCAGGAAAAGCTTTGCGAGATCCGGCCGGTTTCCCTGGGCCAAGCTTCCCGGATCGACGGTATGACACCGGCGGCCATCTCCGTTTTGATGGTGGCCTTGAAAGCGCGACGGCCGACATGATCGGCAACCGGGCGGGCCGGGTTGTGATGGGTGGTCTGGCGCCTTGACTTTGCCGGTGACGATCTTATTGTATTGCATCTGAATATTTTTGTTATTCAGATGGTTAACAAGGATGAAATCAGACTTTTCATGAAGTCGAAGAAGAAGGTAAAGAACAATAAAGTAAACGGGGAAATCGAAAATGGCCCAGAAGGATTATTACGCCATGCTCGGCGTCAAAAAAGACGCCGGCCAGGATGAGATCAAGAAAGCCTACCGCAAGCTGGCCATGAAATTCCATCCGGATCATGCCAAGGGCAAGGAAAGCGAAGAAAAGTTCAAGGAAATCAGCGAGGCCTACGCGGTCTTGAGTGATCCGGAAAAGCGCAAGCAGTATGATACCTTCGGCTCCGAGGGGTTTCAGCAGCGGTTTTCTCAAGAAGACATCTTCAAGGGGTCGAATCTGGAGGATATTCTAAAGGAATTCGGATTCGGCGGCGGGTCGTTTTTTTCCGGTTTTTCCCGGGGCAAGCGGTCCAGGTCCGGCGGAACCCGCTTTTCCTTTGATCCGGATGCCATGTTCGGCGGCGGTGGACGTCAGCAGGCCTCCCGGATGAGAGGTTCGGATGTTTCATACGAACTGCCGTTGACACTTCAGGAGATTGCGACCGGTACCAGCAAAACCGTCAGCCTCCAGATGCCGTCTGGCGCCACGGACACTTTGACGGTCAAGATCCCCAAAGGCATGATTTCCGGTAAAAAACTCCGGATTGCCGGTCGCGGACAGCCCGGGGCCTATGGTGGACCCTCCGGGGATTTGTACATCATATCCAGGGTCCTTCCGGATCCGGTTTTTTCCATACAGGAGAATGATCTGCATGTCAGCCGCGAAATCCGCCTGACAGAGGCACTGCTCGGCACCCAGATCCAAGTGCAGGGCATAGACGGCAAACAGCTCAGCCTGAAAGTGCCGCCGGGGACAAAACACAAAAGCAAAATGCGCCTTGCCGGTCACGGGATTCCCCGGATGAAAGGCGGAGGATCGGGAGATCTTTATGTTGAAATTCTGTTGAGCATGCCGAAAAAAATAACCGCCGAACAGCGGCGGCTGATGGAAAAACTCGCTGAAACGGGAATATAGCCGGCGTCTTCTCCAGTCGCCGCATGAATCATAAATTGTGATCCAGGCCCGGCCCAACCACTGAACCGGATTTCCATCCAATTGATTTATTTTGCCGGATATGATGCCGCCGATAATGGACGCTACTGCCGTTATCGGCTTTTTGTATTGTTGATATTTGTTTACATTGCCCGGGCAAAACCCAGAACCCGGGGAGACTAACAGATAAATACATTAAATTAATTGACAAAAGTAGGGTTTAGGGATATACGAAAAAAAGACGGGAAATCTGTTTGATATTTTAATCCGCATGGGATATGAAAAAATAACGCATCGGCTTCGGGAAAAAGTCGAGTACGCATAAATACAAACAGTATCCCTTCTGATGCAGCGCGGATTTTAATACGAAACCATTTCCCGCCCGATTTGAAAATGGTGATCATGATATGGTCGATCTCGTTCCCGTTTTAACGGAAGATCAGATACGCGACAAGGTGGCGCTGCTGGCCCAAAAAATTTCTTCTGATTATCGGAACGACAATCTTGTGCTGATCGGTGTCTTAAAGGGCGCTGTTGTTTTTTTAAGCGATCTCATGCGGCAGCTGACGATTCCGGTGGAAATCGATTTTGTTCAGCTATCCAGCTACGGCAACGGCGACACCTCCTCCGGCAGGCCCATGATTCGCAAAGATTTTTCCATCGATCTTAGAGAAAAGCATGTCCTGGTGGTTGAAGATATCATTGACACGGGTTTGACGATGGCCGGTCTTGCGGATCATCTGAAATCATATGGTCCGAAAAGCGTGCGGATCTGTGCCATGATCGATAAGCTTGAAAGGCGAGAGACGGATATCAGGGCGGATTATGTCTGCCATGCGGTAAACGGCGGTTTTCTGGTGGGCTATGGGTTGGATTATGCGGAAAAGTACAGGAACCTTCCGGCCATATGCCATTTAAAAAAATAAGCAGCGAGGAACAAAAATGATTATCACCTGTGATTCTTGCGGCACAAGTTTTAAAGTCAAATCCAGCCTGATCAAGGAAACAGGATCTACTGTAAGGTGCTCCAAGTGCCAGTATCTGTTCATCGCCTACCCGTCCTCCGTCGAGCCTGTCACGCCGATAGAATTGATGCCGGATGAAAAAATTGAAACCTCCATTGACGAGACCTTTGGAAAAGAAGCGGATGAAAAAATCATATCCGAAATCTTTGGAGATGATGATGTCGAGGACATTGCCGAAGCCGAAACCGGAATTGAAACCGGAACGACTCTGAGAGATCTTGAGGCTGAAATCGACGCGGACATGAGCGCTTTGTCCGAAGAAATCCCGGCTGATTTGTTTGAAGAAACGGAAACGGGGATCGACGAACCGGAAATTTTTCTTTCCGATCTCGAAGAAGAAACCGAGGACATGATCGATCTGGCCGATCTCGAGGGAGAAGAGACGATCGAACTGGAGGCGCTTGCCACACCCGAGGCCGATGACATAATCGATATCGGCAGTTTGCTGAAAACAGAGGATGCGGCTGAAGAACCGGATTTTCTCGAGGATCTGGAATCCGGGGAAGCCGTAGAGGAACTCCGCTTTGAGGATCTGGAGCGACAAGCCGAAGAATATGTCGACCAGACAGAGGAGCCGGTCATCTATCTGGAGGAGCTCGAATCCGCAGAAATCGATGAAAAGGAGGAGGATTTCATCGATCTGGAGGCCATTGAGGCGGAAGCGGACCAGGAGATTATTTCCACAGAAACCGTGGATGCGGAAGAAGAATTGGATTTTGAAAGATCAGAAACGGAAGACACCGTCATCATCGAGGCTTTCGAAATCGGAAAAGACGATGTTGCGCAACCGGAATTTGTCGATTTCGAAGACCTTGAGACAGACGAAGGCGGAGACGCGATTTTGTTGGAAACCGTCGATGCGAAAGAAGAAGTGGATTTTGAAAGTCTTGAGACGGCCGCAGTGGAAGAAGAAACCAGCGCGGCTGAATTTGCGGATGTTGAAACTGAAACGGAAGGAGGTGTTGAGGCGCAATTGGAGGAATTTGAAGCGGAAAAGGAGCCAGAAGGAGAGAAACCCTCTGAAAAGGCTGCTGATGTAACCGGTAAAAAAGAACCCGAGGAAGTGGCCCCCGCTGAAGAGGAAGCGGAATTCGAGCTGGAAGAGGCGGCGGCCGATGGAAAAGCAGCCGACGCAGAGGATCTTGAACTGGAATTTGATCTGGATGACACGGTTGCCATGGAAACGGCGACCGAGACAGCGGAATTCGAGCTTGATTTCGAATCCGAACTGGATGAGGCGCTGGCTGAGGAAAAAGCAGCCGAGACAGAGGATGTTGAACTCGCTTTCGATATAGACGAGACGGTGGCTCTGGAAACGCCTGCTGAAACGGAAGAATTCGAGCTGGATCTTGAAGTGGAAGAGGCGGTTTTGACAACGTCCGATGAAAAAGATCTCGGGTTGGACCTGGATCTGGAAGCCTTTGATCTGGATCTGGAAACCGTGGACGCTGAAGATATCGGGGATGATGAATTAGGCCTCGGTCTGGAACCCGAGGATATCGATTTAAAGACTCGGATATACGACATGGACGAAGCCGCTGAAGCGGATGCCGAAGAAGAGACCTTTGATCTTGATCTCGAACTGGCGTCTGAAGACAAGTCTGCCGCTGAAGCCGAAGATTTTGTCCTGGACCTCGACTTTGAGCCGGAGGCAAAACCCGATAAGGAAGCAGATGCGTTCGAGCTGGATTTTGAAGAGGTCATTGACGAACCTGGGCTTGCCGCGACCGAGGAGGATCTGGATTTCGGCGAGGAGGAGGTCGCGCCTTCAAGGAAAACGAGTGAAGAACTCGATCTGAGCGAAATCGAGGATTTTCTCGATTTCGGCGAGGATGAGGAAAAGACACAGCTCAAAGAACCCGGTGAACTCGCCGAAAGAGCGGTTGAAGCGAAAAGCGACACCATTGATATGGATATGGATCTCGATTTCGAGACCGTTACCGCACCGGAGGAAGCCGAGGAAGCCGGCGATATCGATATCGACCTGGAAACCATGATCGATGAAGAAATCGGTATAGAAAAGGAAGTTTCCCTGGAAACCACGGAGGAGAGAACACAGCGGATAACCGAGGAATACCGGAGAGAGGCCGATGTTGTTCCTCATGCGTGGGAAGAAGCCGAGGAAGCCGAAGCGGTTGAGGCCGCCGCCGCTGTTGCAGCGCCGGTAGCGGAAAGGGAAAAACGAGAGTGGTTAAAACCGATCCTTGTGATCATTCTCGCTCTTTTACTTTCAGGTGTCCTGATTTATGAGGGTGTGAAGTTTTTCCGCGCGCCCCCCAAGGAGGTTCCGGTAGAGGTGGATCCCATGGGCAATCTTCAGATCGAAATGATCAGAAATCCGGAATATGCATTTGTTGTAAACAACAGCGCCGGTGAGCTTCTTGTGGTGACCGGTCATGTGACGAACCGATACGACCAACCCCGCAGCCATATTCAGGTAAAGGCAACGATTTATGATGCGGCGGGGGCGGTCGTCGTCACGTCCGAGGCGTATTGCGGAAACAAGCTGTTGGATTCAGATCTGTCCGTTCTTGATCTTGAAACCATTAACCGTCGTCTGACCAACCGTGGAGGGGACGCAAGCGCGAATGTCGGTGTAAAGCCCGGCGCGCGGGTCCCCTTTACGGTTGTATTTTCGAATTTGCCTGAAAATATCGATGAAATGACGGTTGAAGTGGTCGCGTCCGTACGGTAAATGAGAGTTTGGTGGATTTGACTTGACTTGAAAAAATCGAGCTGTTAAAAAAGTTTCTTTTCAATGGGAGATGAAGATTTCGTAAAACACCCGATTCCCGGCCTGTTGTCCCGAAAAGGGGATGCGCCGGCTGGCTTGCTTTCCGTCAAGGAGTGCGGGGCTTGGGTTTTTTATGAAGTTTTCAATACGGCGATGTAGCTCAGCTGGTTAGAGCATGCGGCTCATATCCGCAGTGTCCGGGGTTCAAGTCCCTGCATCGCCACCATTGGACGACAAAAAGCCTCTCTGCTCATCCGGAGGGGCTTAATTGTTTACAGGAATCGTTATTTGGTAAGGCCATGCTGAGCGGATTTGAAAAAATCGTTGAAGAACGGATCCAGCATTCCATGAAGAACGGAGACTTCGAGAACCTGCCGGGAGCGGGAAAACCATTGAAGGCAGATGATTTCAGCAGGATCCCCGAGGATCTCCGCATGGCCTACCGGATTCTAAAAAACGCCGATTGCCTCCCCCCGGAAATCGATCTTAAAAAGGAGATCATCCGGACGGAAACCCTTCTCGAAAATCTGTCCGACGAGAAACAGCGATACCTTACGATCAAAAAATTGAATTTTTTGATCATGAAACTCAACACCATGCGGAAAGGGTCCGTGCTGTTCGAGGTCCCGCAAAAATATGAAGGTCTGGTCCTGGATCGGATGGCTCAGGGTAAAACCGCCGGTCGTCAAACATGAGGACCTTTCCGGCGGCCCGGCGCAACGAAAGCCATGACCGAAAAGTAATCGGCGGGCGACAGGGAACGGCATAATAACGATGCTCAAGGAGATGTTTAACCTTAACCGAAAAAATCCGGACGAGAGCCTGGTCAGTGGCCTTTTTCTGGCCATTGGTATTCTGGTCTTTCATGTGGCGCTGCTGGCGGTGATTTGCCTGCTGGTTCTGTTTTTTCACATCATCGTCAGTTATCTGTTCTGGATAATAGCGGGGGCCTGTGTTCTGGCGATCGGCGGAGGCTATCTGTTCCTGCGCTATCTGAGAGGCGCCGGCGGGGTGGCGCTTCGCGATGTATTGGCCATGCCTGAATTTAAAGGAAGAATCGTGGAAGTCAATTTTCTCGGCGGCATGGCATCTTTGAAAATCGGTAAAAACGATGAATCCATTGAACAATTGCAGGATCTTACGATCCCCCTGGGTCGATGGATCGAGGACGGAAATACCATGCGAACCCGGGAACTGTTGACCCTTGCCCGACTGCTGGAACAGAACCTGATTTCCCGGGAGGAATATCAGCGGGCCAAACAAGAGCTGTTCGATTGATGCC
>CAYZXZ010000116.1:0-9027 GCA_964481615.1 uncultured Desulfobacteraceae bacterium
AGTAGTCGCCGTGAATTGCTGAATTGACATCCAGTGTTTTCGATGCCCGGGCGAGTTCCCAAAGGTATTTTCCGTCTTTGGTTTCCGGTTTTCGAAAAACAATGCCCTTTCGGGCCGCGCCGTGATGATCCGGCAAAACATTCCCCACTTTTCGTTTTCAATTCCGGCCCCAGCTCTCTGGATTGATTTATTTAATGGTGATTGGAGATATTATCAGCACTGATGATATATTCTTATGTCTAAATGATATAAAATATCATCAATGCTGATGTTATGATGCGGAATACCGGATTTTAAAGAGATGACAAGGACGCAGAAATCGTCTTCCTGCTGATCATCAATTCCGTATCAGCTTACAAAGGGCCGCCGGAGGACCGTATCCTTTTTCCAGCGGGCATCGTTTTTTTCCGGATAGGCGATATTGTAGTGCAGACCGCGGCTTTCTTTGCGGTGCATGGCGCAGCGGATGATGGTTTCAGCCACGGTAGCGATGTTTCTCAGCTCGATCAGGTCGGGCGTGACCCTGAAATTCCAGTAATATTCGTTGATTTCGCCTGCGATGATGTCGATGCGCCGTTTTGCCCTGGCCAGGCGCTTATCCGACCGGACGATCCCCACGTAATTCCACATGAGCCGTCGGATTTCATTCCAGGTATGGGAGACCATAATCACCTCGTCGCTGTCAATGGCGTCCATGTCGTCCCAGGGCGGGATGTCGGGCGATGTTTCAAAGATCACCTGTTGCACGTCCTCAAGAGCCTTTCCGGCAGCCTGGTGAGCATATACCAAGGCTTCCAGCAGGGAATTGCTGGCCAGCCGGTTGGCGCCGTGCAGGCCGGTGCAGGCGGTCTCGCCGATGGCGAACAGGCGCAAGATATTGGTCCGGCCGAAGATGTCGGTCACCACCCCGCCGCACATGTAATGGGCCGCGGGCACTACCGGAATCGGCTGCCGGGTCATGTCGATTCCGAAGGTCAGGCATTTTTCATATAAATTGGGAAATCGGGATTTGACCATATCCGGATTTTTGTGGGAAATATCGAGAAAAACGCACTCATCTCCCCGTTTTTTCAGTTCCGCGTCAATGGCCCGGGCCACCACGTCCCGGCAGGCCAGCTCCTTGAGCGGGGAGAAAGCCTCCATGAAGCGCTCACCGTCGGTGTTGACCAGGATGCCGCCCTCGCCCCGGGCCGCCTCTGAAATCAGGAAGTTCTTGGCCTCTGGATGATACAGGCAGGTGGGGTGAAACTGGACGAATTCCAGGTTGGCCACAATGGCGCCGGCGCGGTATGCCATGGCGATGCCGTCTCCCGTGGCGATATCTGGATTGCTGGTGTAGGCATAGACCTTGCCGGAGCCGCCGGTGGCCAGCACGATGGTGCGCGCGCAGAACGTGTGGATTTCGCCGGTGTGGCGATCCAGTGCATACGCGCCGTAGCAGTAATCCTCGTGGGTTGTCACCACCATGCCCCGCTTCAGGCGGGTCGACCGGGTGATCAGGTCAATTGCGATATGATGTTCGAACACCGTGATCTGCTCATGGTTGCGGACGTGATGCACCAGGGCGTCTTCCACGGCCAGGCCGGTCATGTCGTCGGCATGGACGATGCGGTTCCGGCAGTGCCCGCCTTCCCGGCCCAGGTCAAGATCGTCGTTGCCGGAAGCATCCTGACCTTCTGCTACGGCCGCCCGGTTGAAACGCACACCCAGATCGATCAGTTCCCTGATCCGCTCCGGCGCGCTTTTGACCACTGATTCCACCACGCTTTCATGGCAGATGCCGTCGCCGGAAGCCAGCGTGTCCTGAATGTGCAGGTCAAAGGAATCGGATTGGGACATCACCGCGGCGATGCCGCCCTGGGCGTGTACGGTGTTGCTTTCATTGATCTGGCGTTTGGTCAGGATATAAACTGAGCCGTGATCCGCCACCTTCAGGGCGAACATCAGACCCGCGACACCGGAACCGATGACCAGAAAATCCGATTCATACTGCATGACAAATTCCAGAGGGGTTTTTTATATGAATTTTGTGCGCTTGCGCCGCATTGCCGCGCCGATGATCATGCCGGTCAGCAGCACGCTGGCGCCGGCCAGGAACCAGTATATCATACAGGATCGGTTTATATCGTTTAACCGGGTTTCTATGGAGGAGATGGTCTCTGTTTTTTCAGCAAGTTGGGCCGAGATGCGCTTGTGATCCTCTTTGAGGGTGAGAAAATCGCCGGATTCGTTGATCAGGGCCGCATGGGCCGCTTCGGTTTGTGCGAGCTGTTCTGTGACTGTTTCGAGTTTTTCCTGCAGTGCCTGACTTTCGATGATCAATCGCTCGTTTTCCGACTGGAGTGCTTTGCACGCCACAGACATTTGTCTGATTTCCGCGTTCAGATCCGTTACGATGGCATCGACCGGTTTTTTATCGGTGAGCATGCGGCTGACCACCCACCCCTGTGTTCCGTCCGTCAGTCGTACTTTTGTCCAATTGCCGCGTGTTTCCAGTCGTTCGATTAGGTGACCGGGATCGATGGTATCAACGACCGGGTGCCGGGTGCTATTGCCGGCCCTCAGGTTGACGCTCGAACCGTCTTTAACATACAGGGTTTTTGCCGCGACCGGGACCGCCAGAAAAACAACCAGCAGTCCGATCATCATCGGTTTTTTCATAGGGTCACAAGTTCAGCTGTTTTTTTCATACCTTTCATGATGCGGCAAAGGCCGCATGTCATAGAATGAATCGATGCGGCAGTCGTGTAAATAGAAATTATATAAAAAACTCTCGTATTATTCAAGACAAAATCCATTGCAGTGTTTCGGCCCGGCTTCAAGCGCGTTTTAATCGGCCTTTAGGCGTTGTGCCAGGCCGGATCGTCGCATCCTGGGCCGGTCGTTTGCCAGGGCCAGGCTCAAGGCTTTTTGCGTGCCGATGAGGATGACCAGGTTTTTCGCCCGGGTGATGGCCGTATAGAGCAGGTTGCGCTGCAGCATGACGTAATGACGGGTGATCAGCGGCATCATCACCACCGGGTATTCGGATCCCTGGGACTTGTGGACGGATATGGCATACCCGAGGGCCAGTTCATCCAACTCATCCGGAGCATAGTCCACCAGGCGGTCCTCGAAGGCCACCGTCAGGGTTTCTGCCGCGTCGTCCCACGCGGTGATGATGCCGATGTCGCCGTTGAAGACTTCTTTTTTGTAATTGTTTTTCAAGTGCATGACCTTGTCGCCGATTTTAAAAGACTGGGCGTTGTTGGATACCACAGGTGAACCGGAGTTGAAGGCGGTCTGGAGGGCCTGGTTCAGGGCGATGGTGCCCGCCGGTCCCTTGTGCACGGGGGTCAGCACCTGGATCGTTTTTAACGGGTCCCGGGTGAATTTTTCCGGAAGCGCGTAGGTGCAAAGGTCAATGATGGCGTTGGTCACTTTTACCGGATCATGCTGTTCGATAAAGACAAACTCGGCGTCCGCGTCAATGGCGTCATGGGCTTGCGTCATGGCCGGAAGCTCGCCGTTTAGGATCCGGTGGGCATTGGCGATGATACGGCTTTCCGCGTCCTGCCGGAAGACGGTTTTGAGAAAATAGACCGGGATCGTATCCGAAACAATAAGATCGGCGAGCAGGTTTCCCGGACAGATGGACGGAAGCTGGTCCGCGTCACCCACCAGGATCAGCCTGGTCGACAGCGGCACGGCGGCCATGAGATGGTGCATAAGGGCCGTGTCGATCATGGATGCCTCATCCACAATCAGTATGTCGGCCTCGATGGGATTGTCCATATCCTTTCCGAAGCATTGCTGTTCGAGATTGTATTCCAGAAGTTTGTGGATGGTGTGGGCCGCAAAACCAGTGATCTCGGTCATGCGCCGGGCCGAGCGGCCCGTTGGCGCGGCCAGGCAGACCCGGTTTCCGGATTGTTGAAACATTTCGGTGATGGCGCGGACGATGGTGGTTTTGCCGGTTCCAGGACCGCCGCTGATGACCGCTACCCTGTGACGTAGCATTTCTTCCAGAATCTGCTGTTGTTCAGGGGAAAGGCTAAGAATAAGCCGGTTTTCAATATTGGCCAGCAGATTTGCAAAGGATGCGGACGGCAAGACGGCGGGGATTGACTGCATGGCCCGGATGCGGCGGGCAACTGTGGTTTCCGCCGTATGCAGCCATTCGGGAAAAATCCTGGGCGGTCCCGAATCGATGTCATCGGATTCCATGATGATTTCCCCGGCGTCGCAAAGCGTTTCAAGGGCCTCGGAAACCGCCGTCCTGTTGATCTCAAACAGGCGTTCGGCATGTTCGATGAGTTCATCCTCATCGATATAAGCATGGCCCTGTCCGGCTGTTTCCTGGACCAGGTGCCGGATGCAGGAAACGGCGCGCTCGGCGGTCTTTGGGCCGATGCCGTTGACCGTGGTGAGTTCGTGAGGACCGGTTTCCATCACTCTCAGGGTGTCGGCGCTGAACCGGCAGACGATTTTATCTGCCAGCGACGGCCCGATTCCCTTAATGATGCCGGACGCCAGGTAATCCCGGATCCCGGCGGCGGTTTCCGGAAGGATGATTTCCGCGCTGTCGAACTGAAACTGCCGCCCGTATTTCGGGTGTTCGGTCCATTTGCCGGAAAGACGCACCGTTGTGCCGGCAGCGGCCTCTGGCAGCAGGCCCGTGACCGTGATCAGCGCCGCCGGCGCAGTGGTCTTCAGACGGGCCACCGTGTAATGATTTCGGGGGTTGTAAAACGTGACATATTCCAAAATGCCGTGAAGGGATATGGGGCGGTCCCGCATCACATGTCCCGGGACACAACGAATATATCCGCAAAACCGCTTCGGATCAGCTTCTGTTCGTGGCTCTGCGCCTGGTTCAGGGAATGGAACCGGCCGGCCCGGACCCGATATAATGTCTTCCCGTTCCTGTCAACGGGTATGATGTCGATTTCGGGAATGTGCTGCGCGAGTGTGTCTTTCATGCGTTCGGCATTGGAGCGGTCCGCAAATGCGCCGGCTTGTATGGTGAAATCGCCTGAATAGTAAATGCTTTCATCCATGCGGCCGCCGGCTGCCGCGAAGTAGGCGTCATCCATGCCGATGGCCTTGATGTTCACTTTGGCGGTGCCGTTTCGGATCATGTCGATCCGCTTGGCCCCTTCGTGAGAAAGGTCGATGATCCGGCTGCGGACAAACGGTCCCCGGTCGTTGATCCGGACGATGATTTTGCGGTCGTTTTCCAGGTTGTGTACTTCCACCATTGTGCCGAAGGGGAGCGTCTTGTGGGCCGCAGTCATGGCGTGCATGTTGTAGATTTCGCTGTTAGAGGTTTTTTTGCCGTGGAAATCGCTGCCGTACCAGGATGCCGTGCCGGTTTCGGCAAAAGCGTCGGCATCAGGCAGGGGGTGGTAGTAGATGCCGTCCACCTGGTAGGGACTCTGAATGGCCCGGCTCGGCGGAGCCGCTTTTGACGCGCACCCGGTTATGGAAAAAATGGTCAGGATCAACAGCAGTGCCCCGTGCCATATGGTCGGAACGGGCGAACTCTTTCGGGCGATAGAAAGGCGGCAATCTGCAAACATGGTAATCATGAGCGACCTTTACTAGTGAGGGATCGGCTTAAGACATCCTGCATGGTCTCGGCAAAGTGGAAGATGATGGCTTTTTTCACGTTGTCCGGAATGTCCTCTAAGTCTTTTTCGTTATATTTCGGCATGATGACGGTTTTGATGCCGGCACGGTGGGCCGCCAGCACCTTTTCCTTGATGCCGCCCACTGGCAGCACCTGGCCCCTGAGGGTGATTTCGCCGGTCATGGCCAGATCCTTGGATGTCGTTTTACCTGTCAGAAGTGAGGTCAGGGCCGTCAGCATGGTGACGCCGGCAGACGGTCCGTCCTTGGGAATGGCGCCTGCCGGGATATGGATATGAATATCGTTTTTCTGGAAAAAGTTCTCATCAATGGCAAGTTTTTTCGCGTTTGTCCGGATGTAGCTCAGGGCCGCGGTGGCCGATTCCTTCATGACGTCGCCGAGCTGGCCGGTCATGGTCAGCTTGCCGCTGCCCTTCATGGCCGTGGCCTCGATGAACAGGATATCACCCCCGGCTTCGGTCCAGGCCAGTCCCATGACCACGCCCGGAGTGGACACCCGTTTCTTCATTTCATCTGTTGCCCGGACCGGCCCCAGGTATTCGGCGATATTGGACGCATCGATTTTAGCGGATGCGATTTCTTCGCAGGCGACGCCGCTGGCTACCCCCCGGCAGATATTGGCGATTTCGCGTTCCAGATTCCGCAGACCGGCTTCCCTGGTGTAACCGGAGATGATCTGCTTCACAGCGGCTTTGGTAAACGTGATCTGTCCGGCTTTCAGACCGTTGGCGGTCCGCTGCCGCGGAATAAGGTATTTGGTGGCGATTTTGATTTTTTCCTCCAAAGTGTACCCGGACAGGCGCAGCACCTCCATCCGGTCCCGCAGGGCCGGGGGGATGGTATCGAGGATGTTGGCGGTGGTGATGAACATGACCTTGGACAGATCAAAAGGCACATCCAGGTAATGATCCGCAAAGGAAAAATTCTGCTCCGGGTCGAGAACCTCAAGAAGAGCTGATGACGGATCCCCGCGGAAATCGCTGCCGACCTTGTCGATTTCATCCAGCATGAACACCGGGTTGTTGGAGCCGGCCCTGCGGATCCCCTGGATGATTCTGCCGGGCATGGCACCCACGTAGGTCCGGCGGTGACCCCGGATTTCCGCTTCGTCCCGGATGCCGCCCAGGGCGATCCGGATGAATTTGCGTCCCAGAGCCCGGGCAATGGAATGGCCCAAAGATGTTTTGCCCGTTCCCGGAGGTCCGGCAAAACAGAGAATGGGCCCCTTGATGTCGGGGTTGAGCTTGCGCACGGCCAGGTATTCCAGTATCCGTTTTTTTGCCTTGTCAAGCCCGAAATGATCGGCGTCTAAGACCTTCTGAGCCTTGTTTAAGTCGAGGTTGTCGGTGGTGCCCTCATTCCAGGGGATTTCCGTGAGCCAGTCCAGGTAGGTCATGGCCACGGTGTATTCCGCTGATGAGGGATGCATCCGGGAAAGACGGTTGATCTCCCGTTCAGCCTCCTTTGCGGCGGTTTCGGGAAGTTTTCTTTCGGCGATTTTTTTCCGGTATTCCTCGATTTCAACGCTGGCGTCGTCGGTCTCCCCGAGTTCGTCGCGGATGGCCTTGAGTTGCTGTCGCAGATAATAATCCCGCTGCTGTTTGTCCATGCCGCCCTTGACCTCGGACTGGATTTTGTTTCCGATTTCAAGGATTTCCAACTGGTAGTTGACGATTTTGGTGACTTTTTTCAGGCGTTTCCGGATATCGAGGGTTTCTAAAATTTCCTGCTTTTCTCTAGTATTGGAGTTGATGGTGGAGGTCACCATGTCGGACAGAGTGTCGGGTTCGTCGAGGGTTTTTGCCATGTTCGCGATTTCCGGCGGCATTCCCGGCGACAACTCCACGATCTTCTGGTACTGGGTGACCAGGTTGGCCATCAGGCCTTCCATTTCTTTGTCCTTTTTCCACGGGATCGACAAATGCGTTACCCGGGCTATGAAATACGGGCTTTTCCGTGTGTATTCCTCAATTTTGAATCGGCCGATCCCCTGCAGCAGGAGCTGCGCCTTGTCTTCCTCGATCTTGGCCATTTTAAGGATCACGGCGGCCGTTCCGAATTTATAGAGATCCCCGGTTTTGTAGTCCGACTGGGGTTCGTCGGACCGTGACGCGGCCGTGCCGATGATCCGGTCTTTGGACATGGCTTCATCTATGATCTGTATGGACTCCTTCTGCATGACGATCAGGGGAAGGACCATCTTCGGGAAAAGAACGATGTCGTGCAGCGGAAGGATGGGAAGGATTTTCGGAATTTTTTCAGTAGCCGATTTTTCCGGCTTTTCAGGCTGCGGCTTTTTCGTCATTCACGGACCTCGCTTTTTTATTCTATTCACCCGAGATGGGAATGTTGTGCCGGGTTTCATATTTGATTTTAGGAGACCGAATCATCAGCAGGCCCTTCTGGTAAGCGGCGGTGACGTTTTCCGTGTCAATCGGCGACGGCAGGTAAATCAGCCGTTCGAAAGCGCCGCACTGGATTTCCGCCACGCGATACCTGACGTTTTTTGCCGGCGGGCTGAGATTCCGTCTGCCGGATATGCGGATGGCGCGGCTGTTGATTTCTAGGTCGAGATCCTCCTTTTCCACGCCGGCAATTTCAGCGATCAGGACAATCTCCTCGGGTGTTTCAAACATGTCGATCTGCGGTTTCCATGCGCTCTTGGACAGAGCGAACATGGGGCCGGCCGGATGAAACATTTCCGCAAGTGTCTTTTCGAATTTTGAATCGATCCGGTCAAAATCATTGGAAAATCGAATCTTGATGTAATCCATGAAGGTGCGCCCTCCTGCAGGTTGCAGATAAAATAAAATTGTCGACCATCGATTACGATCGCGCCTGCCGGTTTTTGCTTCCATTACCATCAGATGAGCGATTTGTAAAGCGATGTTATGGCTTCGGAAAAAGCTGTTTTATCCCCTGCGGCAGGGCTTTGCCGGAAAGCCTCAACCTTGCTTATAACCGACTCCCAAGGGATTCCCTTGAAGTTCCTGCCCGTAAAAATACCGCGCAGCGGAGGAAACAGCTTTTTCCGAAGCCCTTGATACTGCGGCGGGACAAGATATTGTTTTAAATTTATTGCCAAAAAAAAAATTATAATGGATAGTGCGGCAATGAAAAAGATGAATCGACCGTAGGAGTAAACGTGATGATCACCGTATACGGGTATGCCACCCACGAAGGCGCAATCCGGCAGGTCAACGAGGATAATTTCTGCGTGTTGCTGGATATCGGCTTGTTCGCGGTTGCCGACGGCATGGGCGGACACAGGGGCGGCAGGGCCGCCAGCCGGATTACCGTTGAAAACCTGGCGGGCCATATCAAGAAAGGAAACAGCCTGACCCGGGCCATCGAAGATATTCATCATGATATCCTGCAGGCGGCCGCGTCCGATCC
>CAYZXZ010000117.1:0-9025 GCA_964481615.1 uncultured Desulfobacteraceae bacterium
TATCAGTTATGAAATGTAAACCTATTTTTGGCCGGATTAGTATATGGTCCCTGTTTGGTAAATCGTATAGCAGTCTGTTGTTTGAGCGCGCAAAACCGCTTTACGAAATTATCCGGTCTGTTGAATGCAGAAAACCTAATGATATAGATAGAAAGAGTCAATCATTATTTTATGGCGCGCCATCGTCCGGCGCCTGCCAATTCCTTGACAATAGCGGGCCGGGCCATTATAGTAATTGAACTTTCAGCCCTTTTTTAAAGGATGAACTGCCCTCAGTTCGCTTATATAAACCGGGCCGATCACCGGTCGGCGCGAATCAGACAGGAAAGGATGCAGACATGGCCGAAGGCATGATGGAAGTCAGCGACGCGACATTTGATGCGGAAGTGTTACAATCGGATCTTCCGGTACTGGTGGATTTCTGGGCTCCCTGGTGTGGTCCGTGCAAGGCCATCGGGCCTATGCTCGAAGAAGTCAGCAAAGGGTATGCGGGAAAAATCAAATTCGTCAAGTGCAATGTGGACAACAGCCCGACCACACCGGGAAATTACGGTATCCGGGCGATTCCTACCTTGATCCTGTTCAAGGGCGGCAAGCAGGTGGATCAGATCGTCGGCCTTGCGGACCGTTCCAGGATTGATCAATTTCTTAATAAGAGTCTGTAAATATTATGCGGAAAACAGATCATGACATCGTGATCATCGGCGGCGGGCCGGCGGGCCTGACAGCCGCCATTTACGCGGCCCGGGCGAAACTCGATGCCGTTGTCATCGAAAAAGTCGTGCCCGGCGGACAGATCCTTGTGACCGACTGGATCGAGAATTATCCTGGTTTTCCCGAGGGCCTTACCGGTGCGGACCTAATTCAGAAAATGACGGAGCAGGTGGCGCGTTTTGGCGTGCCCATCACCTACGATGAAGTGCTCTCCATTGAAAAAGCACCCGACAATGTCATCCACTTGAAACTTTCCGGCCGGACCCTCACCACCAGGGCGGTGGTCGTGGTTACCGGCGCATTTCCAAAAAAACTGGGGGTGCCGGGAGAGGATGAATTTTACGGCAGGGGCGTGTCTGCCTGCGCCACCTGCGACGGGCCGTTTTTCAAAAACAGCGTGGTGGCCGCCGTGGGCGGCGGCGACACCGCCGTGCAGGAAGCCATCTTCCTGACCCGGTTTGCCCGAAAAGTCTATTTGATTCATCGCAGGGATGCCTTGCGGGCGGCCCGTCTGCTGCAGGAGCGCGCTTTTGCCAATGAAAAAATCGAAATGGTATGGGATTCGGTGGTAACGGCCATCAACGGATCGGTGGCCGGGGTCACCGGCGTTTCGATTCAAAACGTCAAGACCGGACAAGACTCGGAGTTGAAGGTGGACGGCTGTTTCCTGTTGGTCGGCATTACGCCGAATACGGCTTTTTTAAAAGACGTCGTGCAATGCGATGATGCCGGTTTTATCGTGGTCAATGCCCGGATGGAAACATCGGTTCCCGGGATCTATGCCGCGGGCGATGTTCGGAACACGCCCCTGCGCCAGGTCACAACGGCGGTCGGCGACAGCGCTATCGCCACGTTCGAGGCGGCCCGTTATATCGAGGGGCTTGAAGTCGGAGCCGTTGGTTAGCGCTTTATTTTTTGGTAAAAAACAAGAAAATTTTAAGGAATTCGCGCCCGAGGAGGACGATTGAAACGGTTCTGTATCGGTTTTTTTCTCTGTCTTATCCCCTGTTTTATGCTTGCGGCCGGCTGCGCTACGCACCAGCCGGAAAAAACGGCCGAAGAGCTGGCCGCTGAAGGCCGTGAAGACTTTGAAAAAAGGAATTACGAGGATGCCATCAAATCATATGAACGACTGCGGGACTGGTATCCCTTCAGTGTACATGCCAAGGAGGCGGAACTGAAAGTGGCGGACGCCTATTACCTGCTCGAGGAGTATGATCAGGCCCTTGCGGCTTATCGGACCTATTATCAGCTCCATCCCACGGATGCGCAGATTCCGTATGTTCTTTACCAGATCGGTCGGTGCGATTTTGATCAGATGGTAAGCGTGGACAGGGATCAGACCCCGGCGGCTAATGCGCTGGCAAGCTTTCGCCGCCTTATCGATCAGTTTCCGGAGAATGAATATGTAATTCATGCCAAAGCCCATATTGAAACATGCCTGGGAAACCTGGCGGAAAAAGAGCATTATGTCGGAAAATTTTATTTTAAATCGAAACATTATAAGGCCGCCCTTCACCGATTTCAGTCCGTGGTCAACGATTATCCGGATTTCGGCCTTCACGCAGAGGCCAAAGATTATATTGAACAATGCAATGGCCTGATTGCGGCATCCGCCGGTGAGGATGACACGGAGGAGGGGACGCGGCCAATGGAGTCCGATGGGCATGCTGGACATGCACGGCCCGAATAAATTTTTCCCCATCCACCAGAAAACGCTTTACAAGCAAATGACATTGGGCTATACGGCGTCATTTGATCAAGCGACATTAACCAAGGAGAAACCCATGTCAAGGCAGTGTGAAATCTGTGGCAAAAAACCGATGGTGGGGTGCAATGTCAGCCATGCCCACAACGTGACCAAAAGACGTTTCAATCCGAATCTTCAGCAGGTTCGCGCGGTACGGAACGGGCAGGTCAGAAAGATGACCGTATGCACCGTCTGCATCAAATCAGGATTTGTTCAAAAATCCGCCTGACGATCATTCCCGGATGATTTCCTGAACCCCGTCGATTTTTCTGAGTTTGGCGAGCACGCTTCCCAGATGGTCAAGATCTTTTACGGCCAGCGTAAAATAACCGCTGACCATTTTATTTTCTTTATTAGACTCCATGTTGACATCCACGATGTTGGCTTCCATCTGGTTGATGATCGCACTGAGATCCGCCAGTAAGCCCGGCCGGTCATAACAGCGGAGCTTCAACCGGATCGGAAAAGTTTTTGACGGCGCCTCTTTCCATTTTACCGACACCTGACGTTCCGGATTCAGTTTCAGGGCATTGACGCATCCCCTGCGGTGGACGGAAAGCCCGGCCCCATGGGTGATGTATCCGGTGATCGAGTCCCCCGGGATCGGCTGACAGCATTTCCCGAACCGGATGAGGAGATCGTCGATGCCGTCCACCTCGATGCCGTCCTCATCCCGCTGTTTTTTTCCCTTCCGCTTGGACATCAGCTTTTCCAGCAGGGAATCTTCCCGCTTCGGTTTGGCATCAGGCAGCAGTTTGCGGATTACCTGGAGGGCCGTTATCTTTCCGTAGCCGACATTGGCGATAAGGTCGTCGGTGGTCTTAAAATTGAATTCCGCGGCGATGTTCTCCATTTCAGAGGTGTTGACCAGTTCGTTGAAATTGAGCTTGTGCTTGCGGAACGCCTTTTCACAGATGTCTCTACCCAGCGCGATGCTTTTTTCAGACTCCTGCTTTTTGATCCACTGGCGGATCCGGTTCTTGGCTCTGCTGGATTTGACGAAACCCAGCCAGTCCGCGCTGGGATTGTGACCCTTGGTGGTGATGATCTCAATGATTTCACCGTTGTGAAGCTGGTACTGGAGGGGGACCAGGCGACCGTTGACCCGTGCGCCCGTGCAATGGTTTCCGACCTCGCTGTGGATGGAATACGCGAAATCCACCGGAGTGGCACCTTTGGGCAGGGTCATGACTTTTCCTTTGGGGGTGAAGACAAAAACATCCTTGGGAAACAGGTCGATGGTGACGTTGGATAGGAACTCCTCCGGGTCGCCGCTGGTTTCCTGGTGTTCCACCAGGTTCTTAATCCACGCAAAGGTGCTACTGCTCTTCTCGTCTATTTTTCTCCCCTCTTTATAGCTCCAGTGGGCCGCGATCCCGGCATTGGCCACCTGGTCCATTTCAAATGTGCGGATCTGGACTTCCATGCGCTCTCCATGAGGTCCGATCACCGTGGTATGGATGGACTGATACCCGTTTGGTTTAGGAAGGCTGATATAGTCCTTGATTTTATAGTGGATGGGTTTCCACTTGGAGTGAATGCGGCCCATGGCTTCGTAACAGCGGGGGATGGTGGCGACAATGACACGGAAGGCGATAATGTCGTAAACCTGCTCAAAAGAGAGGCTCTGCTGGATCATTTTTTGATGAATACTGTAAATCTGTTTGTTCCGACCATCCACCTGGCATGCGATATTGGCTTCGGCCATAAGGGCTTCAATGGTTTTTTTGACCTCATCAACATACTGGTCCCGCTCGATTCGGCTTTTGCGGATCGATTGCCGGATCTGTTCATAATCGTCGGGGTTGGTATGGGAAAAAGAGATCTCCTCGAGCTCCTGTTTGATCCAGAAAATACCGAGCCGGGCCGCGATGGGGGCATAGATGTCGAGGGTTTCCTGGGCGATACTTTTCCGTTTCTTGTCGGATTGATGAAACATAAGGGTGCGGATGTTGTGGAGCCGGTCGGCCAGTTTGATCAGGATCACCCGGATGTCGTTGGCCATGGCCAGGATCATCTGCCGGATGTTTTCCGCCTGCCGGGCCCGGGCCGTCTCAAAGGAGAGCGTGCTGATCTTGGTTACGCCGGCGATGATCCGGGCCGCATCTTCGCCGAACATCCGCCGGATATCCTCGATGGTGGCATGGGTGTCTTCCACTACGTCGTGGAGCAGGCCGCAGGCGATGCTGATCGTGTCGAGTTTCATATCCGCCAGGATATTAGCGACTTCCAGGGGGTGAGAGAGATAGGGCTCGCCGCTCAGCCGCCGCTGACCCTCGTGAACCTTGGCGGAATAGATATAAGCCCGTTCAACGGTATCCGTGTCCGCATCCGGATAATATTCATAGATCTTATCGATGATTTCGGTGATGCGGATCATATGGTTCAATAGGCCTTTGCAAATACGGCGCGGCCCGTGCTTTTGCTGCCGCACGCGATACAGACGCCGGGTTCCGGTTTTGCGTCAAAGGGAAGGCAGCGGATGGTGACGGTCAGTCGCTCTTTGATTTGTGCTTCGCAGTCGGCATTTCCGCACCAGTGGGACAGGGCGAAACCGCCGTGAATTTCCGGGCGTTCCTGATTTTTTGGAGTAAAAAAAGCGTCAAATTCCCTGCTGTCGTCGATTCTTATAGTATGGGTTTGCTGAAAATCAAGAGCCCGCTGAAAAAGGGTGTTCTGGATTTCGTCGAGCAGGTCGCCGATTTCGTCGATGAAGCGATCTTTTTCCACGGAGAACTTTTTGCGGTGGTCCTGGTCCCGGCGGGCCACAAATACGGAATTTGATGCCATGTCCCGGGGGCCGATTTCAATCCGCAGCGGAATCCCTTTTTTAATCCATTCCCAGTTCCGGGTCCCGCCGATGGGTCGGTCATCGATTTCAAAGCGCAGGGGCTGACCGTGGTACTGCTGTTGCCCGAGCCGGTCGGCGATTTCTCTGGTGTAGGCCATGACCGTCTCGGTCTCCTCGGGCTTGCGGATTATGGGGAGCAGGACCGCGTGGGCCGGTGCGACGCGGGGCGGCATGATCACCCCGTTGTCGTCCCCGTGGGTCATGATCAGTCCGCCGATGAGCCGGGTGGAAACGCCCCAGGACGTGGTCCAGGCATATTCCTCGGTTTCGGCCGCAGACTGGAAACGGATGTTCGACGCGTGGGCGAAATTCTGTCCCAGAAAATGGGAGGTGCCGGCCTGAAGCGCCTTGTGGTCCTGCATCATGGCCTCGATACAGGTGGTGTTTTCCGCGCCGGGGAAGCGCTCGGTTTCGGTCTTTTCGCCGGTGATCACCGGCATGGCCATGTATGTTTCAGCAAACTCCCGGTAGATATCGAGCATCATCCGGGTCCGCTCTTCGGCCTCGGCCCGGGTGGCGTGGGCCGTGTGGCCTTCCTGCCAGAGAAATTCACTGGTGCGCAGAAAAATACGGGTCCGCATTTCCCATCGCACTACGTTGGCCCACTGGTTGATCAATACCGGCAGGTCCCGGTAGCTTTTGATCCATCGGGAAAAGGAATCGCCGATAATGGTTTCCGACGTGGGTCGCACGATCAGGGGTTCCGTGAGAGGGCCTGCCGGGACAAGGCCCCCGTTTTCACCCGTTTCCAGCCGGTGATGGGTGACCACCGCGCATTCCTTGGCGAAACCCTCCACGTGTCGTGCTTCCTTTTCGAGAAAAGAGATGGGAATGAACAGAGGAAAGTAGGCGTTTTTAACTCCTGTTTTTTTAAACATGTCGTCAAGGGCGCGACTGATGTTTTCCCACAGGGCATATCCCCAGGGTTTGATCACCATGCAGCCGCGCACCGGGGACGCCTCGGCCATGTCCGATGCCCTGATGATCTCCTGGTACCATTCCGGGTAATTTTCGTTTCGCGTGGGCTGAATCGCCGTTTCTTCCGGTTTTGCCATAATATATAGACCTTATTCGTTTTTTTCGATCTCTGCAATCGCCCCAAGCAGTTCCGCCACCAGGTCGGCCTCGGGAACGCGTTTGACTACTGTTCCTTTTTTAAAAAGAACCCCTTCTCCCTCGCCGCCGGCGATTCCCACGTCGGCTTCCCGGGCTTCACCCGGTCCGTTGACCACGCATCCCATGATGGCTACCCTCAGGGGCGCGGTATGGGTCATTAAGGCCTGTTCCACTTCCTCGGCCACGGCAAACAGGTTGATACGGCACCGGCCGCACGTGGGACACGAGATGATGTCCGGCCCCCGCTGCCGTATCCCCAAGGCTTTAAGAATTTCAAAACCCACCCGGACTTCTTCCACCGGGTCCCGGGTCAAAGAAACCCTCAGAGTGTCGCCGATGCCCTCGGCCAAAAGCATGCCGATGCCGATGGCGGATTTGACGATGCCCGAATAAAGTCCTCCGGCCTCGGTGACGCCCACATGGAAAGGGAAATCGCAGCGGGCCGCCAGCTGCCGGTAGGCATCGACGGTCATGGGCACATCCGCCGATTTAATGGCGATTTTAAGATCAGAAAATCCCAGTGAATCCATCAGATCGATCTGCCGGACGGCGCTTTTCACCAGGCCTTCGGCCGTTACGCCGTTGTTTTTTTTCAGAATGTCTTTTTCAAGGGATCCGGCATTGACCCCGATACGGATGGGGATGCCGTGATCCCGGGCCGCATCAATCACGGCCCTGATTTTTTTTTTGCCGCCGATATTACCGGGATTGATCCGCAGGCCGTCCGCGCCGGCTTTGGCCGCGGCAATGGCCAGTCGGTAATCAAAATGAATGTCGGCGATCAGCGGGATATCGATCTGGTTTTTAATTTCGGCGATGGCCGCGGCAGAGGCCATGTCCGGCACTGCCACCCGGATGATTTCGCATCCGGCAAGCGTCAGCCTCCGGATCTGGGCCACGGTTGCCCCGACGTCTCTGGTGTCGGTGTTGGTCATGGATTGCACGGAAATAGGTGTGCCGTCTCCTACGGGGACGTTTCCGACAGTAATCCGGCGGGTATGCCTGCGCTTGATGTTAAGTGTCATGGGTAGAAAAATGGATCAATTTCGATAAGATCAATAAGACGTATCGGGAATGTTCCGAAAATTTCTAAGTTAAATAATTTAACAAAGGCGTGTGGTTTGTTCAAGGGAAATAAAAGGGGCGTTTGATGGGGACGGTTTTTGGGAGTATGTAACCGGTAAATAAACCCCATCTTCACAGGCGTGATTTTCCATGTCATGATGTCGTCAAATAAAGCAGCGAAGGAGACGACAGCCATGACAACAGCCCTTTCCCGCGAAGCCGAGCTTGCCGAAAAATGTCGGTACTGGAAACAACATATTAATGCCTGGCGGGCCGGCGGACAGACACAGGTCAGTTACTGCAGAAACCATAACTTATGCCGATACCGTTTTCAATACTGGAAAAAGCGTTTTCACAAACCGGAGCAGCCGCCGACCTTTATTGAGCTTCCGTTTCGCAACAAAATATCAGCCAGACATCCGGCCGGGTCATTGTGCCTGATGATGGGTGGGCGCTTCCGGATTGCCGTTGAACGTGGGTTTGACCCGGCGGCGTTAACCCAGCTCATCTGATGTTTTTCCCGTTTCCTACCCGAATCTATCTGGCGGCGGGAAGCACGGATATGCGCAAATCGATCAACGGCAATTGAGCTGGATAGTGGAGGGATTGGATTGTGACCTGGCGACGTCGCATACTGACCTGGAAAAAGAAAACCAGATTAAGCAGACGCACATCAAATTCCTTGAAGGCCGTATCCGCCTGCTGCAATCCGACCAGCATCAACTTCTTTTATTTAATGAAGCCGAAGCGCAGATCGATTCCACTGTTCCGGAAGACCCGGAAATCAACGTTTGCGCCCATACCCGCAAAAAGCAGGGCCGCAAACCGCTTCCCAAGGACCTGCCGCGCATCGATGTGATTCATGATCTCACCGATGAAGAAAAGGAGTGTGGATGTGGCTCTGAGATGAGCCGGTGCGGCGAGGAAGTAACGGAGAAACTGGATATCGTACCGGCAAAAATGGAAGTGATCCGGCATATCCGCTACAAATACGCCTGTAAACACTGCGAAGGCGTGGATAGCGACGGCCCCACCGTGACCATCGCGCCGGCGCCGGTCCAGTTCATCCCCAAAGGGATCGCCACGCCTGGCCTGGCGGCCCATATCCTGACCGCCAAGTTTGAAGACGCCCTGCCGTATTGACGAAACGCCGGTGCAGGTGATGAAC
Source organism: uncultured Desulfobacteraceae bacterium (assembly GCA_964481615.1). Classification (GTDB taxonomy): domain Bacteria; phylum Desulfobacterota; class Desulfobacteria; order Desulfobacterales; family Desulfosalsimonadaceae; genus SURF-33. The sequence goes on from CAYZXZ010000117.1 coordinate 8,665, forward strand.
GAGCCGGGCCGGTCAAATACGACCAAGTCTTACATGTGGGTGTTTCGCGGGGGTGCGCCCGATCATCCCGTATTGGTGTATCAGTATCATCCCACCCGTGCGGGCCATGTTCCCGGAGAATTTTTAAAAGGATATCAAGGTTATATCCAGACCGACGGCTATTCCGGCTATGATGCGCCGGGCCGCCGTCCCGGCATCTGTCATGTGGGGTGCTGGGCGCATGCACGCCGCAAGTTTATGGACGTGATTAAGGCCGGTGCCGGTGGCGGGAAGAAAGGCCATGCGGACACGGCGTTAGACTATATTGGCAAGCTTTACGCCGTGGAGAAATCGGCCAGGGCCGACAAGCTCACCGCGGACC
>CAYZXZ010000118.1:0-9010 GCA_964481615.1 uncultured Desulfobacteraceae bacterium
ATGGCTGTGAGCGTCTCCATCATCACGTCGGTGCCGTTGATCCATTTCATCTTTTCCGCGGCCCGGATCATGGCGTATTCTCCGCTGACATTGTAGGCGGCGATGGGCAAATCGATTTCGTCGCGGATGCGGCAGATGATGTCTAAGTAGGCAAGAGCGGGTTTGACCATAATGATATCGGCCCCTTCCTCGGCATCCATGACCGCCTCCCGGATGGCTTCCCGGGCATTGGCCGGGTCCATCTGGTAGGTGCGGCGGTCGCCGAACTGGGGCGCGGAATGGGCCGCCTCCCGAAACGGGCCGTAATAGGACGAACAGTACTTGGCGGCATAAGACATAATCGGCGTGTTCTCAAACCCGCGTTCATCCAATGCTTCCCGGATGGCGGCCACCCGGCCGTCCATCATGTCCGACGGCGCCACCATATCGGCCCCGGCTTCGGCATGGGAAAGCGCGGTTTTGGCCAGCAGGTCCAGGGTGGCGTCATTGTCCACACAGCCTTTGTCAACAAACCCGCAGTGGCTGTGGTCCGTGTACTGGCACATGCAGACATCAGTGATCACAGCGATATCCGTCATCTTGTTTTTGATTTCCTTTATCGCCTTCTGGACGATTCCGTCTTTTGCATATGCCCGGGTCCCCAAGGGGTCTTTCCGGTCCGGTATCCCGAACAGGATAATGGCCGGGATGCCCAGATCCTTGGCCTCGCGGGCGACCTTGACCAGGTGATCCACGGACAATTGAAAATGGTCCGGCATAGAGGGGATGGGATTTTTGACGTCTTTGCCGCCAACGACGAACAAAGGGAGGATCAGGTCGTCTGTCATCAGGCGGGTTTCAGTCACCATGCGGCGAAACATCGGGTTCTGCCGCAGCCGCCGGCCACGATAATCCGGGAAAAGCATGGATTTTATCCTTTTGTCTGTTATTGATGCATCCGTAAAAAAGCGATTGTGAGCGAGATTGCGGCTTTTAACAAAACCATCACGCAATTTCCTCGTCAGTCAGGTAGCACGCCGGGTCCGGGGCCCATAGATCGCCGGAGACGGCTTCGGCCCGTACCCGGAAATTGCCGCCGCAGATATCGAGCCACCGGCATGTCGCGCACCGGCCGGTGACATAACGCTTTTTGTCCTTCAGGCGGGCCATCAGCGGATGGGACAGGTCGGTCCATATCTCGGAAAAGGGCCGCTCCCGGATGTTGCCGAAGCTTTCATGCCGCCAGAACTGGTCCGCGTGCACCTGTCCGTCCCAGCTGATGCAGCCGATGCCGCGGCCCGAGTTGTTGCCATCGTTCATTTGCAGCAGTTCCAGGACTTCGGGGGCTCGGGGAGAATTTTCACGCAGCATGCGCAGATAAAGGTAAGGTCCGTCCGCGTGGTTGTCCACGGTCAGGACTTCTTTTTCAATCCCCTTTTCAAACAGGTCCCGGGTCCGGTCGATGATCAGATCTACGGCGGCCCGGGTTTCCGTGTGGGTCAGATCATCCTTGACGAGGTCGGACCCGCGTCCGGCATAAACCAGGTGGTAAAAGCAGATTCTCGGGATTTCGCGCTCTTCGAGCAGGTCGAACAGCGCCGGGATTTCGTTGACATTGAATTTATTGATGGTAAAGCGGAGTCCGACCTTGATGCCCGCGGCCTGGCAGTTTTCAATGCCTTTGAGTGCGTCACGAAAAGCGCCGTCCATGCCCCGGAACCGGTCATTGACCGCTTCCATGCCGTCCAGGCTGATGCCCACGTATGACAGCCCCACGTCTTTGAGCTCCCGGGCCATGGGGGCCGTGATGAGAGTGCCGTTGGTGGAGATCACGGCCCGCATTCCACTGCTCACCGCACAGGCGGCCAGCTCGGGAAGATCCTGGCGCATCAGTGGTTCGCCTCCGGAAAACAGCATGACCGGGACCCCCATCCCCGCCAGATCGTCGAGCATGGCTTTGCCATCGGCGGTGCTGAGTTCGTTTTCCTGAAGAGCGGCTTTGGCATGGGCGTAACAGTGCACGCAACGCAGGTTGCATTGCCGGGTCATGTTCCAGACCACCACCGGTTTTTTATCTTTGGAAAACTGGAGCAAATGGGACGGCAGTTCCTTTGACATCCGGTCGTACCGGAGCGCGTCCGAAGGTTCCACGGTTCCGCAGTAGAGTTTGGATATTCCGATCATTTTTTAATTCCCGCAGGCGCATCCGACGGCAATGAAGTTGGATCAACGGGGTTTGTGTCCGTCGAGCCGGCAGGGGGCGCAATATCTTTTTTGTTGAATTCGTTGCGAATCAGTTCATTTAAGAAGGATTCCGGATCCAGCAGGGCCGTTTTGGAAATAAAGTAACGGTTTCTGCCGATTTTTTCCTGGATGAGCCGGAGGCCGTATTCAAAATCCGTCGTCAGCTTCTTATAGATTCGATCGGCATCCATTATCTCTTTGGCCATCCGATCGATAAAATAATCAACTGCGTCTTCTTCCAACACAATGTTGATATCGTTTTTGTTGTAAAACGCAAGTTCGCATTTTTTGATATCTTCATAATAGGATTTTATTTTTTTAACGGCCGTTCCAATTTCCATGACATTGGTGCAATAGTAGTCGGCAATCCGGGCGATGCGGTCTGATGACAGCGGCAGGCCATACTGCGTCGTCAGGTTCTTGCGGTTGTCGGTAAGATACATTCGGATTGCGTCTTTGTTTTCGGCGGCAATGGCTTCAAATGTTTCCAGTCGCTCAGGATCGTCAGGATTCGACAACCATTTTTGCAGGGTCTTCTCCCGATCACGGATCACGGAAGCGGTCACCGGAAAATGCCGGATACCGGTGGACGGCAGCCGGGTCTCAAAGGGGATCAGCGCCTGTTCGATGACGCTGACAAGACCCCGGGCTCCGGTGTTTTCCAGTGCGGCCTGACGGGCCAGCAACTCCAGGGCGTCCAGGGAGAATTTGATGTTGATGCCGTAGGTGGCGAAATCGAGTTTTTTACTTAGGATCACCGGATTATTGGGGTTCTGCAGGATATGGAGCAGGTCGGCTTCCTCCAGTTTTTCAAAAACCGACTTGACCGGCAGCCGGCCCACGAACTCCGATTCAAACCCGTATTCCACCAGGTCCTCGGCCTTTACGAGTTTCATCACGTCTGATTTGGATTGAGCGGTGCTCATCTGGGCACCGAACCCGATGGACTGGGACGTTGTCCGCTTTTTGATGATCTCAGGCAGTTCCGAAAAGGCGCCGCTCATGATGAAAAGGATGTTTTTGGTGTTGATGGACCGTCGTTCCCGTTTTCCGGTTTTTCTGAACTGTTCTACTTCCTGGATCATGGAAATCGGGTCATGGGGCACCTTGAGTTCCACGTCGGTTTCTTCCATGGGCTTGAGCAAAGCGCGCTGTACGCCGGTGCGGGAAACATCCGGCCCGATCAGATTGCGGCTGGAAGCAATTTTATCGATTTCATCGATGTAGATAATGCCGTATTGCGCCATTTCGATATTGTTGTCGCTTTCCCGCATCAAGTCCCGCACCAGATCTTCCACATCCCCGCCCACATAGCCTGTTTCGCTGAACTTGGTGGCGTCCCCCTTTATAAAAGGCACCCCGATGCGTTTGGCGATGAGCTTGATGATATAGGTTTTGCCCACGCCAGTGGGGCCGATCATCAGGACGTTGTTTTTGATACCGCCGGTGATTTCCGGCACCTGGCCTCCGGAATCTTTCTGATATCGGATCCGATTGAAATGGGTACAGATCTTTGTGGCCAGGATCTGTTTGGCCGCGTCCTGGCGGATCACGTACTGATCCAGGTAGGCGATCATCTCCTCGGGTTTCATATCGAAATCGATGCGGTTTTCTTTTTTCGGACCAGCCGTATCCATCTCTGATATATCGGCCTGGACCATGGTCAGCGGGGACATCAGTTTTACATGGTCCCCGTACCGGCGCGTCAGAAACGATGCGATTTCTTTTTCGATTTCTTTTGGATTTGGTATTTTTTCATTTTTTGTCTTCATAATGGAATCATTATAATCACCGGGTATCGGTAATGCAAGTACCGCGGCTGCTTTATTATACTGCATTGTCCGCAATTATCAGCGGATCATTGCGGCCGGCTGGAGATGAAAACAATCAGCGTACGGAAAAAATAATCATGGACAAAAAACGATGTTTCGTGTAATAAACATATATCATTCATCGAAAAAGATGAGGATTCATGTTGCGGATGCCCCGCTGCATCCGACAAATGGCAGGCAACACCGGCAACCTTAAACAATCAGGAGGCAGAGATGAAAGAAAAAGACAGTGTGTATCGAATCATTGAAATGGTGGGGACCAGCACGAAATCGTGGGAAGATGCGGCCAAGAATGCAGTGGAACTGGCGTCCAAAACGGTCAGGGATACGCGGGTGGCAGAAATCAAAGACCTTGACATGAAGATCGAGAAGGGAAAGGTTGTTCTATTCCGGGCAACCGTTCGTTTGTCGTTCAAGTACCTTGATGATTAACGGGTTGACCGGGAACCGCTGGCCGGTATGCCGTAACATCCGGGTTTTTTCGCTTCAACAGTGACGGTTCCTAAAAAGGGTTTGGGAGTAAAATCAAACTTTTTCGATTTCATCCAAAATCTCGTATACCCCTCCCTAACAGCTGAACGGGCGGGCCGTTCATGTGCGGTCCGCCCGCCGACGGCATCACAGGGGATGATCAAATTCAACCCCGATGCCGTTTTTGGCGATCCTTCTGATTCGTCCGTGTATTTTGACGTGTTTTGACGTGTCGGGATGTTCCATGTTGATCATGATTTGCTCACCGACCGTAAAGGAATGCTTGCCGGTTCCGATTTCGATGAAAACGCCGGTCCGGCTGATATCCTTGGTATTTGCCTGAAATACCCGCCCGCTGATGCTTAAATGTACCTGCCGAAAATACGGGGACCGGGAATATTTTCTTTTAGACTGGCCCGTGTATGCGATAAATTCCCCCAGCAGTTCACATCGCTCCGGCAGTGTCATTTTCATGATCAATTCGATCAGGTCTGTGGTCACATTGGCCAGATTGCTTTTTTGGGAAGCCGATTTATTCAGGTCGTTGAATTTTTCCAGTAGTTTTCCCTTGTCTATGGACGACATCTTCATGATCAGGTTGATCAGTTGACGGGTGACATCGGAAATATTGGTGTCGTCTGTTCGGATTTTTTTCTCCGGCCGGGCGCTCTTGGACAAATCGATCTCTTCGAATAAATCCTTGATGGATACGTTCATGGCCGCGGCGATCTGCTGCAGGATATTAAGACCGCAGTAGAGGATCCGCTCTGAGCATGCGTTCATGATGACAACCGGCGACAGGCCGGTCTTGTCTTTCAGGTCGCGCATGGTCAAACCTTTGTGACCCATGACGTCCTTGACCTTGCTGATGATTTTTGGTGGCATGGCAGGCCCTGAAGGGTTTTGAAGTTAAAACGGGTTTATTCATTTCCCGATCCGGTCCAGATAAGATTTAAACGCCGGCAGCATGGCGTGGGCCGGGTATTTTTGAATCAGCTGATCGAGGATTTTCCGTGCCCGGTCCGATGCCATAAGACGCTCATGATAGGTCTGGGCCGCCTTGAAGTAGGCGAGGGGCGTCTCCGGCGCATCGGGGTTCTTTTTTGCCAGCAGGCTGAAGACTTTGATGGCGTCTCTGGCGCGTCCGTTGGCTGACAGCATGTCGCCGATTTTAAGCAGTGTTCCGGGATCGATGGTGAAATCGGGCGTCACGTCGCCGCAGGCGTCAAATACGGTGATGGCCATTTGGCCGTTCCTGGCCGCGATCAGGAATTTTAAAAGCAGCGGTGCATGGTTTCGCAATTCATCCGTTTGCCCCGCCTTAATCAGCAAATCAGAATATTGCCCAGCCAAAAACGCATTCATCGTACCGCCATTTTTTATCCATTGACGGATATAATCCAGAGCCTTTTCGCGTTTGTTTTCCCGGCAGAGTTCATCGACCTGTTCGAGGGCGGTCGCCGCCGGATCATCGACAACGGTTTTAGGTTTGCCGGAATGCTCGCCGGGTTGTCTCGGGATCGGTGACGGTTTTGACAGGGTGAAGATCCGTTTCCAGAAGGGGATGACGGCCTCGGCACCTCCGATCGGCCTTGTCGCAATCATGCATTTTCGGCAGAAACGGACTACCTGCCTTCCGCCGATGCTTGATGCATCCAGCGTGATGACGCAGTCGGAACAGAATGGCTCTTTGCACTTCGGGCAGAGCCAGTGCGCCGGCTGTTTCGGATGTTTGCCGCAAACGGGTTTCACAATGTAACGCCTCTTTCCTTTTCCAAGGTTTTTCAAAAGATAAAACACTATACACTAGTCTGTATTAATAAATCCATTATTTAATAAAACGTCGGGATAACTGTTTTCAATATTTATGTCATCTGCAATAAAACGAGCGCTCGTTTTTCATTGCATCAGCAAAATGACGGTGATATGAATAATTTTTTGTATCGAATATGACCGCAACCCAAGGAGAAGCCATGTCCGCATCATTTCTGCATTCCCTGATGAATCCCGCATCCATCGCCATTGTCGGCGCCGGTAACAATCCAATGAAAATGGGCACCATGCATGCCTTGAGCATTATCAAGGACGGTTTCAAGGGAAAATTTTTTCCAATTCATCCCAGCGAAAAGACCGTTCTGGGGATTGATGCCTATGCTTCTCCTGATGACCTGCCCGAAGCCCCGGATCTGGCTATTTTTGTGCTGCCTTCCAAGCACCTGCTGGGACTGTTTGAAGCCTTTGGCCGTAAGGGTACCAAATACGCTATCGTGATCACGGCCGGGTTCAAGGAAATTGGCATGGACGGCGCCGATCTGGAGCAGCAGCTCAAAGATATCGCGGTCACTTACGGCATGCGCTTTATCGGCCCCAATTGCATGGGAGTGGTCAACCGAGAGGCTGATCTGAATACCACGGTCATGCCGCTGCTCGGCAAACCCGGCAAGCTTGGGATGATCTCCCAGAGCGGCACGTACGTGGCCCAGACCATCGTCTATCTCCAGAAACGGGGGATTCATTTCAGCAAGGCCGTGAGCGTAGGGAATGAAGCCGATGTCAACATCATCGATGTCCTGGAATACATGGGTGAAGATCCGCATACCAAAGCCGTTGCCATGTATATCGAAACCATCCGCGACCCCCGGCGGTTTCTGGAGGTGGCGAAAAAAATTACCCCCCGCAAACCGGTCATCGTCCAGTACGTGGGCGGCAGCGAAGCCGGTGGTCGGGCCGGGCTCAGCCATACCGGGGCCATGGCCGGCAAGAACTATCTCTATGACGGCCTTTTCCGCCAGGCAGGGGTGATCCGTGTTAATACGATCGAGGATCTATACGCCCAGGGATGGGCCTTGGCCACCCAGCCACCCATCTGTGGGAACCGTGTCGGCATCATCACCAATTCCGGAGGGCCGGGGTCGGCCATCGCCGATACCTGCGAGGCTAATGGATGCGTGATGCCGGTCTTTAGCGCTTCTCTTCAATCAAAGATTAAGCCACTGATGCCCCCGCACGCACCTTGCGGAAATCCCGTTGACCTTACCTTTTCCATGGACATGGCGATCATGACCGATACTATTGTGGGCCTGGTGATGCAGAGCGGCGAAGTCGACGGCGTTGTTCTGCACGGCGCCATGTCCACGGGGTTCATGAAGGCGGTTTTTCCTCATGTGTCGCACCTGCTGCCCGGGGTCACCATTTCGGATCTTGTCAATCAGACCGGCCGAGATCTTGCCGCAACAGCACGCAAGCCCTTTGACAACAAGATCCCCATGACGGTTTCCTCCTTTTTTGACCGCGATGACGCCTACACCGAGGCCTATGAAGACGGCGAAGTCCCTGTTTTTGACGTACCGGAAAAGGCGGCCCGGGCAATGGCCAGCCTCGTTAGATATAAAAGGATCCGTGACCGCAGTCCTTATGCGCATCCTCTGGCGCTGAATTCCGACGCTTCCGCCGGACGGATCATTGATGAGGCCCTGAAAAACGGTCAGCGCGCCCTTGACGAACATGCAGCCAAGAAACTGCTGACCTGCTATGGGATACCGGTTCCGGATGAGCGGCTGGCCCGCGATCTGGACGGCGCCGTTGCCGCGGCCGTTGATATCGGTTTTCCGGTGGTGCTCAAGGCCTGTGATCCGGATCTTCTGCACAAGAGCGATCATCATCTGGTGCACATGAACATCACCGATATCGACGGTGCGGCCCGGGCATACCGTGCCATCCAGACATCAGCGGGCCGTCTTGTGCCGGTTCTGGCGGCCCGGATGATCAGCGGTCGCCGGGAACTGCTGGCCGGGATCACCTGGGATGCCCAGTTCGGCCATTGCGTGGCATTTGGCGTCGGCGGCGTACTTACCGAGGCCCTCAATGATATCACCTACCGGCTGGCGCCGCTAAGCCTTAGGGATGCCGAAGAAATGGTCGCTGAGATCAAATCGACGAAGCTGCTCGGCCATTATCGCGGCATGCCGCCGGCGGATGTGGATCAACTCGCCGTCATTCTGGTGCGCTTGAGCCAGATCCCTTTTTTGCATCCCCAAGTTCGGGAAATCGACATCAATCCGTTGATCCTGTCCGGATCACGGCCTGTCGCCGTGGATGCGCTGGTAGTTTTGAAATAGCACAATTGCTTATTGACTTAGTTCACCCGCTTTTTCGCCATCAGCTCATCACGAGTTAAGGCGGTTATTGAGGTACAAGCGAATAATAAACGATGAAAGGCTTGCCGGCCCCAAAAGCGGCGATTAAAACGATAACATACTTCTGAAAGATAACTTTGGAGATGCTTTTTCGACACACCCCGGTGTGGTCCGGCAAAAACAGCTTTCGAATTCGCTATGATTTTATGCGTCCATGGAAGAATTTTCATAGTATTCTTTGGATCACGGAGAACTATTCGATGATGCGTTATTCCCAATCGCTCGCTTATTCAATTTCTAATTCAATAGTGAATTTATAATCCATGGCCATGCCACGATTGAATGGAC
>CAYZXZ010000119.1:0-8099 GCA_964481615.1 uncultured Desulfobacteraceae bacterium
AGCGGTAACGTCATTAAATGCTGCATTTTCAGCGGTTGCCATTTTTGTTTTGGGCCCGTCGATCTCTGTTGACCGCCAGACTTCGAATCGGTGTTCATCAGAAGTGGTGTTCCATTTGACCTGAATTTTATTGGCAAAACTGCCGTCTGATGCGGTTACGCCGGTTGGGGCGGCCGGTTTGCAGTGAATATAACCGCTGTCAGTATTGCTGAACGGGCTGGTGCAATCCTTGCTGCTGGCCGTCACCCAGTAATAAAAGGGTCTGTTTGAACTGGTGCTGCAACTGAAACAATTAACCACGCAGGGTTCAAACATATCATCATAGCTGGTGCCCGTTGTCGTTCCGATTTTTGTTCTCATCCCTTCCGACACAGTGGGGAAAATGGATCGGTAAATATCATATCTAACGGCCCCGTTGGATGCGCCCCATGTAACGCGGATTCGGTCAATATAGGTATCATCAGATGCGGACAGTGTGCCAGGAGCCGGCGGGCAGAGCCGGTAACCGGTATCAAAATTGCTGAATTCACTTTCGCCCGCGGCATTTTTCGCCTTGATCCAGTAAAAAAAGATTGTGCTGACCGGCATGTTGCGGTCGCTGTAAGATGTTCCCCTTGTTGCGGTGATTTTTATTTTTTCGCCGGCAAACCGGCTGGACCGGTAGATATCATATGATGTTGCATTTGTCGCAGCCTGCCATGAGATCAGGATGCGATCCGTGTATGCGCCGTCTGACGCGGCCACTCCGGTCGGAGTGGCTGGCGCATCGGGAGTTTCGGACCCCGTTCCTGGTGTATCGTCCCCATTCGGCGGAGTCAGGCAATGGGGGTAACCCGAGTCGGAGTTGCTGAACGGACTGGTGCTGCAAAGATTGCGTGCCTGAACCCAGTAGAAATAGACGTCACAAATTACACCGGTATCGGTATGGATCGTTTCGGTCGTGGTGGCGATTTTGGTTTTGGCCCCCGTGGGTGATGTGGCCCTGTAAACATCGTAAGAAGTGGCGCCCGCAGATGCCTGCCAGATCACCTGTACAGCATCTTCTTGATCACCGTCGGATGCATTAATATTGGCGGGCGCTGGCACCGGGCAATTCCGGAAACCGATATCTGAGTAGAAGAAGTCGCTTTCTTCGCCGCCTTTTTTGGCCTTGACCCAATAGTAATAATCAATACAGCAGTCCGCGGTGGTATCATCAAAGTTGGTGCCTGTGGTGGTGCCGACTTTTTCTTTCGCTGCGGAAAAATCTTCAGCCCGGTAAATGTCATATGATGCGGCACCAGTCGACCGGTCCCATGTAATGCGGATTTTATCGGTAAAATCGCCGTCTGTTGCGGAAACGTTTTCCAGAGCCTGGAGTGTTCCGGTCACAGGTTCCGTTCCGGGGGTGCCGCAGGAGCCTTTGGCATGGCTGAACCTGCTCGCGCCGTCGGGATTGACGGCGCGTACCCAATAATAATAGACAAGCCCGCACTCGGGCGGCGTATCCTCATAGTAAGTCATGGAAAGGATCGCCAGCCGGGTCATGACGCCGCCCCGGGAAACCGGTTTTTCCGAACGAAGAATGACATATTTTTCCGCGCCGGGTACGGTGTCCCAGGTAATGCGGATCTTATCCGCATAGAGTCCGTCTGATGCCGTTACATTGGACGGTGACTGGGGCGCGATTGCTGAAACCGGACCTGCCACGATCAGATGGAACGCGCAGCATAACAAGGTAAGTATTAAGAAACGGCGGTTAAAAATTTTTATCATCCCGTTATCCTCCTCCTCTGTATTGTATCCGGCAAAACGTGTTGAAATATCTGTGGGATCATGTCAGTTGAGCCTGATAGACTTTATCAAGAAGATTTCGAAAAAGATCCATCGGTCCGCATACCGTAGAGAAATCCGATAATATTATTATTTATGGAGGAAGTCGGCCCTGTAGTCAAGAGAATTCTGACCGGCCCGCATGCGGAAGGGAGGTGCCGGAAAAACAGGAGTCTCGGCTATGTTGTTGATGCGTTCCTGGGATTTCACGTTTTCAGAATTTCGGAGGACTCAGCACAGCCTGGCCGCTGATGACCGTGGTTCCGTTTTGATTAATGCATTCGGTTTTCAGGGAGACGCGGTTGTTTTCCGCGTCGATGCCGATGACCGTGACCCGGGCCGTGATGGTGTCGCCGATGCGCACGGGCGCCAGAAAATTTATCTCCTGGCGGATGTAAACCGATCCCGGTCCGGGGAGCTGGTTTCCCAACACATTGGATATGAATCCCGCCGACAGCATGCCGTGAGCGATGCGGGTCTTGAAAAATGTTTTTTCCGCATAGGCCTCGTTGACATGCACCGGGTTGAAATCACCGGAAATCCCGGCATACTGGTAAATATCCCCTTCGGATACGGTTTTTGCAAATTCAGCGGTATCACCCACGGCGATTTCCGCGATGGTTTTTCCATTCACGGCGCATTTTCCTTCTTTAATTCCATTTTGCATTCAAGATGACGTCAAGGCGGCGAGGAGGAGGCGACGCAGGCTTACTGCCGGTAAGTCGAGGAGCCGACGACGCAGCCAACAAATACGCCGCTTGAATGCGAATTGGAATAATTAAAACCAGGAGCGGTGGCTCCAGATGTCGTTTTGCAGGTCTTTGAGTTCATTTTCAACCTGTATGTAACAGGTGGCGTTTTTAATGGCCAGGCCGGCCTGGTGGCCGAAAGCGGTGATCATCAGGATTTCATCATCGTAGAAATCACGCGGCTTGGCGAAATAGAGCCGCAGAACGCCCATGACGGCATCACTGGAGGTGATCGGCGCACTGATGATGGTGGCGATCCCTTCCGCAGCATAAACCTCCCGGTCGGGGATACCGGGATCCGCGGACGCGTTCGGGATAACCGTTGTTTTTCCGTTCAGGGCATCGGCGATATTACGTTCCTGGAGACCCGATACGATCTGCACAAAGGTCGTTCCCAATCCATGGCTGCTTACCGGTTTCAGGGTTTTTCCGTCCGTGTCGATCAACTGGATCGTCACGCCTTTGGCGTTGAAAACGCGGCAAAGGTCCACCGTCAGAGTGGCCATGATCTGTTTGACGTCTAAAGACGCATTCATGCCGGCTGACAGATCATAAAAAAGCCGTGTGTTTTTGCGGATATGCTCGATCAGGCGAGCCCGGTCAGCAGCGATGCCGCCCTGGTCGGCAAGGGCCGTCAAAAAGGCGATGTCGGGTTCGGAAAATCGCCTTTGCTCTGCGGTATAAAGGGCCAGAACCCCGATTGGGCGGTCATGGGTCATCACCGGTACCACCAGTATGGATGCAATACCTTCGGCTTTTTTGGCATCCCGGTTCTCGGCCTGGGGATCGTCCGTGGCGTCAAAAATGGCCAGATATCCGTTTTTGACCAGATCGTTTATCCGGTCTTTAGCTTTTTCAGGCGCCGCGTGGAGATAATCCGCGGAAAGTCCTTTCTGTGCCGCCGGCACATACAGATCCGGGTTTTCATCGGCCAGAAACAGGCAGGCCGCCTTGGCGTTCATGGCATCGACGGCGGTTTCAACAATGAGCGCCAGCAGTTTGTTTTTTTTCAGCATGGTGCCCAATGCCCGGCTGATCAGGCATAAGTTCTTGAAATAATGTGTGTCATACGCCATTTGGATACTCCTTATTCTTCGTCCCGTTTTTTCAACCAGCCGATGATTTTCGGAACAAACTCCCTCTGTGTTTTCGAGCTGACATAGATGCCGATATGACCGGTCTCAAGACATACATCTTCGGTGTCCGTGCTTCCCACGCTACGGGTCAGGCGCTCGCATGCCTCGGGCGGCACCAGGTGGTCGAATTTTCCATAGATATTGAGCAGGGGGCGGGTGATCTTTTTCAGGTTGACCTTGCGCCCCCCTACCACCAATTGGTTCTGGATCAGAAAATTCTTCTGGTAGCAGTCGACGACAAACTGCCGGAAGGTTTCACCCGGCACATCGGGACTGTCGAAAATCCATTTCTCCATCCGGATGAAATTTTCCACGAAATTTCGGTCATCGGCGTTTTCCATGAAGCCGATGTACTTGTCGAGCATCAGGCGAGCCGGGTTGAGCAGCAGAAAACCGATGTTCATGATATCGCCGGGCATATTCCCCCAGGCGTCCACCATGCGGCCCGCGTCCGCGTGCTTCATCCAGATGTGAAGCAGTCCCTGTTCGGTATCGAAGTTGCTCGGCGTGACCGTTGTGATCAGGTTTTTGATTTTTTCAGGATGAAGGGCCGTGTAGATGATGGAGAAGGTGCCGCCCATGCACACCCCCATGAGGTTGATGCGCTCTGTGTTGTGGCGTTTGCGGATCACCTCGACCATGGTGTCGATGTAACCGTTGACGTGATCGTCGATGGTCTGGAATTTGTCCTTTTCAGCGGGATATCCCCAGTCGATCATGTAGAGATCGATGCCGCTGTCCATCAGGCTGCGGGCGACGCTTCTTCCGGGCTGTAGGTCGAGCATGGTTTCCCGGTTGATCAGCGCGTAGACGATCAGAAGCGGCGTTTTTATATGGTCCGCCGAGCGGTTTTCCGGACGGTAATACTTGAGTTTGACACGGTCTTCGGTATGCACGACCTCATAGGACGTCTGGGAAATTCCGGTTTCCAGAGGCAAGAGCAGTATTTCAGAGGCTTTTTGCGCGCGGCTCTGGGTTTTACCTGTCTCCTCGGCCAGCTTCGCCAGGATCAGATCAACTGGTAGACCCGACGTATTCATGGGATCACCTCTGCGGCGAATTTAATTGATTTTCAACGGCCTTCAAACGTTTTTTCATGGCATACAGATCTTGGTATAGGGAATCGATGTCGCCTGGTGCGGGCAGGGTAAGATTGTGCATCACGTCATTGAGAATATCCTTTCTTGCCTTGGCATGCTCGGCGGCGGCGATAAGGGTTTTTGAAAGCGCGCCCAGGTATTCTGGTGTTCGCAACGCGATCATATATTGCCCTTCAAGTGTTTTCAGCCAGAGCTGGTAATAGGCCTTTACATCCCCTGGAAGCTGCCGGGCATCGGCCAGATCCGCCATCTGTTTTTGAAAGGCGGTGTATGCGGTTTCCATCGGTGCATACAACTGGTGCAGAAATTCGGCGACCGCAGCCTGCAGCATGGTGAACCGGTCGATGTAGCGGTTCAGCTTTTCCTGGTATTGCCTGGCCGGTCCGAGCTGGGGGATGTTTAGAAATTTTTTGAATTCCGCGTCATAGAGCCGGTTGAAGATATTAAGCGATTTCTTTTCCATGTGTCCCGGGTCAAAGGCATCCGGCAATTTCCCGATGGATTCCATCTTCTCAAACCATTGCCGGTGCATTTGCGTCATGTTTTCAATCATCGGCTGCGCCATATTCATGAAAACATGGGGCAGGGAATGGAGACAGGAAAAAATGCCGGGCCATATTTGCACGTCGCTTAGGACGGATGCGGATGCTTTCATCAGCCGCAGGGCCGCATCCAGGGAAGGATTTCCGGCGTCCTTTCCGGTGGGAGATCCCGCATGGGAGGACGCCGGATCAGTTTCCGGCCGATGGGTCGCAATCATGTCCGTCCATGTATCGGTCATGGACTGCATCCATTGCTGGAACATGGTGTTCGGATCAAACGCTTGGTTTGCAGAATCAGTCATAACAGCCTCGCCGGAGATGCCTATTTGGATAAAAAATCCTCCACTTTCCGGTACTGTTCATCCACCGCGTCCTTGAAGCTGTCAACCCCCTTGTTGTAGGCCCTGACCCAGTCGGTGATGGTTTTTTTTCCATCGGCCGGCAGCCAGGTGGTCTGATCCAACATGGTGTTGATCATTTTTTCGCCTTGGTCCAGGGCGAGTTTCATGACTTTGAACGCGTTGTCGAAAAAAGTGGTTTTGTTAAAATGTATGACCTGTTTCAGCATTTCCTTATTGTTGATCATGGCCGCCTCCTTAATTATTTTGTGGGCTATGGATTTGGGTTAAAATACGTTCGCGCAATGTGTCTTATTGTATTGCCGAAAACCATCCTTCAACGGTTTTGATGTTTTCATATAGGGCGGTTTTCAGGGCGTTGCGTCCATTTCGGACGGTTTCAAACCAGTCGCTGACATTGCCGCGATGATCGTCGGTCAGCCAGGGCGCCCATGCCAGAGCCTCGCCGGCAGCCTTTTCAATGCTGTCATGCAACACGTCAAGCCCCTTGAAACCGGCATCGTTAACGGCCTTTCCGGTGTCAAAAACCAGTTCTTTAATCAGATATGAATTGTTCATTATTATACTCCTTATTTTTAATGAAAAGCACGTTTCGTTTAACGGCCGTATCACCGGCAGGCGGTTTGTCTTCCATTTTCGCTCCTTTCCAGGTGATCGGCTGACTATTGTCCTGCCTGGCTATAATTTACGACAGAAATGCTCTCTGTCAAGGCAATTTTTTTGCAGTGCAACAAAAATTTATTCCAGCGTTTTTTTGCTTGATACCTTACGAAATGTTATTATACATTGAATTATATTAAATTTTAGGAATTAAGCCCGGATGTTGAATCGAAGAATATGATGTCGCATATTGCACTGTAACAAAAAAGGAGACCGTTAATGCCGGACACGAACAGGGTTCTGCTGAAAAAATATTCCAATCGTCGCCTGTACGATACGAAAAAAAGCGCGTATGTGACCCTGGCCGATGTGGCAGGAATGATCCGGGACGGCCGTTGGGTTTCGGTCGTGGATGTGGATACCGGTGAGGATGTTACCGCGTTCACGCTGACCCAGATTATTATGGAAGAGGCCAAAAAGAAGAACGCGCTGCTGCCGGTCCCGCTGCTGCACCTTGTTATCCGTTACGGCGAAACCCTGCTGGCGGATTTTTTTGACAAGCACCTGGAAAAA
The DNA here is from genome assembly GCA_964481615.1 of uncultured Desulfobacteraceae bacterium. GTDB lineage: Bacteria > Desulfobacterota > Desulfobacteria > Desulfobacterales > Desulfosalsimonadaceae > SURF-33. The sequence continues at coordinate 6,872 of CAYZXZ010000119.1, forward strand.
ATGATTACCAGCTACGTGTCGTATAAAACAATGGCCGATGATCAGTTCAACCGGTGGCTGGAGATGGGGACCGGACTGGCCGACACGGCCCGGCGAAGTATGCCTGAAAACAGTCCGTTTCATTCTTTTTTCCGCCAGTTTTTTCCGGGGGCGCCTGCTGGCGGGGACGCTAAACAAAAGCCCGATGACCGTAAGGACAAAAAGGATTCTCCGGAATCCGGATCATAGACGGCGGCGACCGGTCCGTATTTCCATCCGGCAGTAAAAGGTTTTACCCTATTCAATCGGCCCCTGATTAGGACTACCGGGAAATGCCCTCCGGTTGTCCATTGCGCCGACAACGGGAAATTCGTTGCGCCATTCCCCCAAGCGACCGGGCAATGCCCACAGTTTTGTCTATTGCACCCCTTCGGTCATAACATCGCTGTGGCGCAGGATGAATTTTGCGATTTTCGAATAATCGTTTACAAGGACTTTTGATGAGCGGAAAATGCCCATGTGACCGGCATCGGCGATCACCGACAGTTTTTTGTCATCGGAGAGCCCGTCGATAAGATCCATATGCCCCACAGCCTGCCGCGGCGGCACGATATCGTCTTTTGAGCCGCCCAAAGCCCAGATGGGGACATGGACCGGGTAATTTTTTATGCTTGCCGTCTTCTCGCCGATTTGCATGGTGCCCCGCATCAGGGCGTTGTTGACGAATATTTTTTTATAGGTATCCCGGATGAATTCGGCCGGGAAATGATGGGTCCGGTTATACCACTGGTAGAATTCTTTCTGGCGATCGGCCGCTTCCTGGTTGTCGGCTTTCAGGTCCGTGTAATATTTCCTGAAATTTTTCATATGCTGGTCCATGCCGAGATAATAAAATCCCAGTACCTGGAGCCGGCCGTCGTAAACTTTTCGTCCCTCTCCGATTTTTCCCGGGCCGATGGTCCCGGAAAAGATGTCGATCAGGTAATCAATATAGGATTCACCCATAAGCCGGGAAAAATCGGTCAGCATGCCGCGCTCGGCTTCGGTGTGCATGGGAGAACCTGCGGAACCGAATGTTTTTCCCAGCTCCGGGTAAAGGATCAGGGTGGTCAGAAGCAGGGGGCCTGGCTGGCAGACGGCGATCAGGTGCGGCGGGTATCCGGTACGGGCTTTCAGATGTTCCAGGATGGCTCTGAATTGAGTCACCTGGCTTTCAAAGTCCTCGCTGTGAGGTTTGCCGTCAATGATC
>CAYZXZ010000119.1:8156-8968 GCA_964481615.1 uncultured Desulfobacteraceae bacterium
TTGGCGCATTTCTGCTCCACCACGGCCATGCGTGTCAGCCCCTGATCCCGCAGGTAAAGGGCGGTCCGCTCCGCAATATTGGAATGATGTCCTGCCCGAGGGGCGAACACCACACCGTAATTGCCGATCCGGTGAGGGCCGCCGGTGGATATGTCGATCAGCCGCATTCCGGGGAGATCCAGCAGGACATCGCTGTCCGTATAATCAAATTTCCAGTCCTGAATCGGCGGGTCTTCGGTGAAAAGATCGAGAAATTCCAGATCGGTCCTGTATTCCGCGTCAAATTTTTGTATCAGTCCGGAAACATGATTCGCATTAACATCCATAATCCGGGCTGCGGCCTCCCGGTTGGTTTCGATCAGGTGGAAAAAAAGATCGAAAGGAGTCGCCGGACCCGCTGATCGGTCCTGTTCCGAAAAGGCTTGACCCGTATGCGGATCTTTCCGGAATCCAAGGGTCAGATCCTCAACAGATTTCACGGCCAGCGCCATCCCTTTCCGCTGGGTCTCAATGACAGTTTTTAGGGTCTTCAGTCCGTTCTGGAACCACGGAAAAAGACTCATAACATTAGCATTCAAAGCCCTGCTCCTTTCCATAAATATCGAATGTTGATCAAAATCATGATAAATCAATTGCTTGATTATTTACATAAGGGGGTATCCACTTCATAACCCTATTTCTGGTTAGCGCCTCCCCCGGCCTGCGGCCGGGACCAAACTTAAAAGTAACATTTCAATACGTGATTTTTTTATAAGGTACTTGCAAAATATTAAAATACCGTTTATGATGTTTTCAAACTTCAAATCAGGAGG
>CAYZXZ010000120.1:0-2870 GCA_964481615.1 uncultured Desulfobacteraceae bacterium
CCGGAAGCAAGAACCCGGCAACCGGCGGCAGATCATGCCCCGGTTGCCGGATGTGCATCAGGGAAAACCGCGCCGCGTTCCACAACTTATTGATAAAATGGCGATAGCCTTCGATCCGTTTTTCCGAAAGCTTGATATCCCTGCCCTGTGCCGCGAACGCCGCCAGCGTGAACCGCAGGGCGTCCGTGCCGTAGGTCTCGATAACGCTGAGAGGATCGATGACATTTCCCGTGGATTTGCTCATTTTCTTGCCGGATTCATCCCGCACCAGGGCATGGACGTAGACATCCTTAAACGGCACGTCGTTCATGAAATGACGGCCCATCATCATCATGCGGGCCACCCAGAAAAAAAGAATGTCAAACCCTGTGACCAGTGCGGATGTGGGATAAAACCGCTTGAGAAGCATCGTGTCGTCGGGCCATCCCAGGGTGGAAAACGGCCAGAGTGCCGAGCTAAACCAGGTATCGAGCACGTCCGGGTCCGGAATCAGCTCTGAATAACTGCAATCCGGGCAGACACCCGGTTTTTCCATGGCAACGAGAATCCGGCCGCAAGCCCCACAGGTCCAGGCCGGAATGGGATGGCCCCACCAGATCTGCCGAGAGATGCACCAGTCGCGGATGTTTTCCATCCACTTGTAATAATCCGTAGCCCATTTTTCCGGGACGATGCGGGTTCTGCCCTCGGCCACATCTTCAATGGCCTTCTGGGCGAGAGACCCGGTGCGCACAAACCACTGCTTAGAAAGATTGGGCTCAACAGCGGTCCGGCACCGGTAGCAATGGCCAATGCCGTGCTGATGAGGTTCCATCTTTTTGAGCAGCCCCTTTGCCGTAAGATCCTCGACAACTGCCTTGCGGCAAGCGAACCGGTCCAGACCGGCATAGGATCCGGCAAATTCCGTCATTCTGCCGTCGTCGCCTATGACTTTCAGTCTGGGAAGGTCATGACGGCGTCCGATCTCGAAATCATTGGGGTCATGGGCCGGAGTCACTTTCAGTGCCCCGGTGCCGAAAGTCATGTCCACATAGAGATCCGCGATCACCGGAATCATCCGGCCGGTCAGAGGCAGTTCCACGGTATTGCCAATCAGGTCCGCGTAACGGGCATCGTCTGGATGAACGGCAACAGCCGTGTCTCCGAGCATGGTTTCCGGCCGCGTGGTAGCCACCACCGGGCCGTCCCCGCCGCCGGTCCTTGGATAATGGATGTGATAGAGATGTCCGGGCATTTCCTCATGTTCAACCTCCAGATCGGCCAGGGCAGTCATGCACCGGGGGCACCAGTTGATAATATAATTGTCCTTGTAAATCAGGCCTTCCTCAAAAAGCTGCACAAACACTTTCCGGACGGCCCGGGACAACCCCTCATCCATGGTGAACCGCTCCCTGGACCAGTCGCACGAGGCACCCAGGCGTTTTAACTGACCGATGATGGCGCTGCCGTATGTTTTCCGCCACTGCCACACCGCTTCAATGAATTTTTCCCGGCCGAGCTGGTGCCGGTCGACACCCTGAGCGGCAAGATGGCGCTCCACCACATTCTGCGTGGCGATGCCAGCGTGATCCGTACCCGGCATCCAGAGTACGTTGTCCCCCCGCATCCGCCGGTATCGGCACAGGATATCCTGAAGGGTGATGTTTAAGGAATGTCCCATGTGCAGCACGCCCGTGACATTGGGCGGCGGAATGACGATGGCGTAATTTGCTTTGTTCTGAAGGTTTTCAATAGCTGAAAAAAGACCGTTGTCTTCCCAGAATTGATACCATTTTTCCTCCACATCTTTAGGTTCATAAGCTTTCTCAAGCAGGGGCTCCATAATTTTATTCACCTCTATTTCAACAAATTCGAGAATGTGTGCGATCGGTTAAAGGCAGAAAAAGGGCTTCCGTTGCAAAACCGGCGCCATGGATATTTTCTTTTGCGGGATGTCGCGCTGTTTTGCAAACGGTTCACCAGGGAGGGAAAAACGAATGTGCCGCGAATCCGATGGCGATCAGGATTTTACTGATTCAATGATATTCTTTTTTATGCGCTTTAATTCTTCGGAAACTATTTTGTCAATGACGGCCACGATCATATGGTGGATCCGGTCGCCGTATTTGTTCCGGATCATGACTTCTAAGGCCGCGAGCAGTTCACTGTCCTCGGGAACAGCAGCGGTTTTCCGGCCGCCGTCATCCGAAGGGCCTCTACGGGTCGGTGCCGGTTTCGACGAATCGTCCTGCTCCATTCCGAAAAAATCATCAAGTTTTTTTTCCAAATGATCTTCCACCTCTTTGTAATCAATATCGATGGAATCTGAAAACCCGTTATCATGAGAAACCCCGTGGTTCCGCGCAGAAACATCCGGCATGTCAAAGGACGCGGCATCCTTTCCTGAATCATGGGAAAGATCAAGAATGTGTTCCCCTTCGATGAAAGCCTCATGCGTGACCCCGGTGATGCCGTTCATGGCTTCGCCGATGAGTTCCTCGGTCAATTCAATGATGACGTCATCTTCCTGGCTTGTGCCGATGGCAATATCAGACAATTCAATAATATCATCCCGTTCATCCGCATTGGCCTTTTTTTTCTGATCCGCAGGTTTTTTGGTATGATCGGTGTCATGATTTTCCGGCATTTGCAAATCCCTTTTTCTGGATGGCGCGCCCTTGGGGTCGCATTCATCGACCGTATCGCTACGGCAATGAATGGCTGAATTGTCGACATTTATTAAAAATTCCCTATCACAAACCCGCCGGAGTGTCAAGAAATTTACAGGCCGGAATTTGCCTGCCGCAGCCACAAAACCCGGCGGTCACAAAGCAGATGATAATCTGCCGAATGCCGGTTCGCCATGATGCCCGTTAAAAATATAAATGCCT
>CAYZXZ010000120.1:2880-8893 GCA_964481615.1 uncultured Desulfobacteraceae bacterium
GGCGGATCATGTTATGATCGGTATCCAAAAAAACCATATTTTTCAGGAACGAAAAATGAAACGATTTTTTGTCAAACCCGAAGAAATCAACGGGGTAGAGCCGTCCATCCGCAGCAGCCAGGTGAACCATATCCGCAATGTGTTGCGCATGAAACCCGGGGATCACGTGATCCTGGTGGACGGTTCCGGGTATGAATACGAAGCGGTGCTGACGCGACTGGCCCCGGACCGCGTTGATTATGATATTTTAAAAAAAACCCTGGCCATTTATGAATCACCCGTCCGGCTCCTGGTGGCCCAGGCCTTTTTAAAAGAAAAAAAAATGGATTTTCTGGTCCGACATCTCACGGAGATGGGAATGTGCGCGTGGATTCCGATTTTCACTGAGCATGCCGTGCCCCGCCTTCATGAAAAAAAACTATCGGCCCGGGTGGAACGATGGCAGGCCATTGCATCCGAAGCCGTCAAGCAATGCCGGCGGACCATTGTCCCGGAAATCCTCACGCCCCTGTCTTTCAGCCAATGGATCGCCGCCGGGACCGAAGCCGACATCAAAATCGCATTCTGGGAAAAGGAAACCATTCCCTTAAAAGCCGTGGCCCCGAAAAAACCCCATCCATGCAGGTCGGTACTGGTCCTGATCGGCCCCGAAGGAGGTTTCAGCGACAGCGAAATTGATCTGGCCCGATCCGCGGGTTTTATAACCGCCTCCATCGGCCCGCGGATACTCAAGGCTGAAACCGCCGCAATTGCATCATGCGCCCTGGTGCAGTATTTATATGGAGATATGGGCGGAGATACGGAAAAAAACCCTTGACAGCCGGACACCTTTTCCATAAATACATCAGACATTCCGGGCCGAGGTAGCTCAGTCGGTAGAGCAGGGGACTGAAAATCCCCGTGTCGGTGGTTCGATTCCGCCCCTCGGCACCAATAAAATCAAGGGTTTGCAAGCGTTTTGCAGCCCTTTTTTTTATGCCTAAAATCTCAGGTACCCCCCAGGTACCCAACAGGACGAAAAAATATTTTTCTCTCAATGGATTGCGTTTTTCAGGTGATCCAGAAAATGAAAACGGCCGATTATCCCGCCGCCCGTAACCGCTTGAAATAATTCATCGGAAAGATTTGTTGAAAGGGAACTTGCTGTTTTTATTAATGGCGCCCTGATACGGTCCAGAACAATTTCAGTTGCATTTCTGTAGCAGAAATTCAACTGGGAAAACCTTCCCAGTTATCCTCAATCCCCGCCCGTCGAACCGTGCGTTCCGATACGCCGTATTGTTTGGCGATGGTGACGGCGGTGCGTTCAGGTTTAGCAATGTGTTCATTTGGAACACTCTGCTTATATTGATTTGCGCCTGTCCCGCCTTGCGCCTTCTTCGTCCGGTTATAAATCCGCCCCATCCACCAGGGCGGTGCGTTCCTTTGTCAATCGGTCGATTTCATGAAGGTTTGCTTCGTAATTGCTTAACAAGTCATTAATTTTTTTCATTTTTTTGGTTCCTTTCGTTTGTGATTTATAGTGCTGTTCCAATATATGTTAAGGCCGCCCGCATCTCTGTTTTTAACATTTTCCTAATTTTATCCGGGTCCGTTTCAGCGGCCAGCAGCGCCGACAACCGATTCGGTAGTGATTCCAAGGTTGACTTGATTAAAAGCGCACATTCCGCCGCATCCCGTCGAACGGCATCAGCAGGGATAAGGGTTTTTTCCATTTCGCCGCGTTTAAGCCGTGCCAGCAGCAGCTTTTCAAGTTCGTTCCGTCGCTGTAACTCGAAAATAGGCAGTTCGTGTAATTCTTCATTTGTGAGCGCCTGATATTGTTGAATTTCGCTTTCAGACGGTTCGGCCGTCTTTTTCCAGCGCGTTCTGATCGCCGCTTGTTGTTTCGGTTTGATCCGGCCAGGGACAACCCGTGCCGCTTCGTCAAGGTCCGAAATGCGGCCGTCCGCGTCAATCAGTCCGTGCAGCTTGCCGGATTTGCGCCATTTATAAACCGTAGTCCGTGCAACGTTCATCAATTCCGCCAGTTCCGGTAATGTTCCACTTCGTTTTTGCTTACGTTTTGTCATCGCTTTAACCCTCTAATATTGTTTGTGATTCGATTTGAAACCCGCTGATTAAATAAATGGCAAGGTTCGCAATATCCCTAAACACCCCTTTCCCCGGAAGAACCTTGAAATAATTTCAGCCACTTACGCCGGTTTGTATTTGCCGGGTTTCCTTCCAGTGCTTATGTTTTCGTTTCCGGTCATCTTCGGCCCGGCGTTCCCGTTCGAGTTCGTCTTTGTATTGAATTTCAACATTTCGGATGAAGGCGGTCACGTGGTTTGATAATTCGGTTGTTCGCTGCTCTTTGTCGCCCCATAACCTGAGTTGTTCCATGTCCGTTCCTTTTGCTGAGTGTTGTCGTTTCCGGCCGTCGCCGGCGTTCCCTTCCCCTGTTTGCCGCCGCCAGCGCTTCGAATGGTGTAAATGGTGTAAATGGGATGATTTCAACCTACCTATATAAATTGTCATTGAGACTTTTCCCATGTAGGTATAAACCTTCCCATTTTCGCCATCTTCACCATTTTAAAATTTCGGTTTAACGGTCCAGTGCTTCGCGCCATCGGTGCGGACGTCGGACAGCGCAAAAAATAGGCCGTCAATAATGCGGTCTCGGTGGCGTTCAATCCAGCGCGACAAGCGCCGGACGTTTAAAAAACCCCGTTCCCCGGCTATTTCGTCGCAGGCGTCGAAAAGCGCCGGGTGCAGCAGTTCCCGGCTAAATTCCCCGGTGCGCTCAGCGCCCTCACTAATTCCGGCCGGTGGCGGTCAATATATTCAATCGGATTTTCTTCAAAGGTTCGGTCTTTGGGTAAAATAAGTGTTGCATTCCAAAAACTCTTGAGCTAATTCTGGGGTCAGAATAATTAATTGTTCGTCAATTTTTTTAAACATTGGTTATTCTCCTATTAAATCGGTTAAAAGTTTAATGCAGTAGATGGCAGATCGTTTCGGGACGTTCTGCCATTTCTCTAGTTGAGCGTTTTGCACCTGGGTATAAAAAAGCTCAAATGCCTCGCAAAAACTTTCCGTTCCCTCCAGGTCTCCAAAAAATTCAGTCTGGATTTTTTGGTATTCCTTCGGTTTTCGCCCAGCATTTTTACGGGCTCCTCCGTGTGTAACCTCGTTTTCAAGTTTTTCAAGTTCACCGGAATTACTTAATTTTTCTTGATTTTCTTCTTGTGTTACATTTGTAACACCTTCCAATCGTTCAGCTTTTTTGCGTAATGTTTCCGGCTCACACAATCGCCAGGCGTCAACGTCTCGCTCTGCTCTCTCAATACATTCAAGCGCCGTTCCTAAGTCGTTAATACCGGCCAGCAGCAGCACCCGCGGCGCCCGCAATAATTCCGGCGGATCGTCTGCCCTCATCCTGTTTGCATCCATCTGAATCCTCTTTATGCTCTGGTTTAAAAATTCGTTTGTCGCTGTTGTCATGATCAACATCCTTTTCATTTTGGTTTTGGGTGTCCCGGCCGGTGCCGGATGTCATGCGGTCCTGAAAACCTCTTGCACCACTTCACGCGGTAACGCCTTGCTGATCCATTCACCTTCCGCTTGCCATGCCGTGACCTGCTCCGACGTCCAGCCCTTGCTATTTTCCCCGGCATGGATCAATTCGGCCAGGCGTGCGGATAACTCGCTGATCCTTTTCCGAATTTTCCCATAATCCAGCCGGACAACCGGCAAGATCGAAAACGTCAATACCGGACAGCAGACAAACCGGCGTGGTTTCACCTGGTGCGCGTAGCTGATCGCATTGAAAGCCATGACAATCTGTCATCGGTTCAATACGCAACCCGGCATCGGTCGCCGGTGGTGGTGGTTCTTTTGGTTTAGAAGGTTCTGCCACAACTTGTGGCACTACTTTCTTTTGCTCTGGCTGTGGTGCCGGTGGTGGCTGTTTAACCTGCTTTCTGCATATGCTTAATAAATCCATAATAAAATCCTAATGTTGGAAAATGTTGAACATTTGTTGAATGAGTAACCCAACATTAAAGCGCCTGCAATTATTACAAATAAGCCACTTTTTACCCACTTGTTGAAAATATTGGATAATTCTTTTTTTCTTTTTTGGGTCCATGAGAAAATCCTCGTTACCGGAAAAAAACTTTTTTCTTTCAACATTATATTTTTATATTATTTTAATATTAATATATAATATATACATATACTTATATGTTGGGTAAGCCGTTCAACATTTTTACAACATCTTCAACAACTCAAAATGGCAACAGACGTTTGCTTATTGCTTCCGGTAATCTGAATTTGTCCGGCCGCTTCAAGCGTTTCTAAAATGTAGTCATAATCTTTGGTTCCCCCTGGTAGCGTTTTGCTCTGGATCAAGTCCCGGCGTTTAACTTTGCCGCCGCGCCTTGCGATATATTCCAGGGTGATCCGGCATTTCTTTTGATGTTCTGTTTCCCCCAGGTGCCGCTTGTATAAATGCAGCGTTGATCTGATCGCATATTCAACAACCGAAACGGCCCCCGTGATGGCTTCGGCCGTGATCGCGGCGCCGCCCTCAATCACCTGGTTAATCATCGCAAGTTTTAAAATCGCCGGTGACCATCGCTTAACAAATGGCAAAATAATTTCCTGCATATGTTCTGACTCTTTGCCGATTTGCTGATATATTCCGGCGTGGACAGCCTCAAACATGGCCCGCGCATCCGGTGTCAATGTCATCGTCTGCTTATCCGGCAACCTATCCAGAATAGATTTGATAATTTTAGGGATTGCTTCGTTTTGCTGGTATGCTTTGCCGGGTAATGCGGCCGGTATGTCATCAGCTTCCGGTGGTAAGAAAATCAGGAAACGAGCAAAAAAGCCGCTTGATACGTCATCCGGGTTTATATTTTTCAATAACCACGGTTCGGCCGTAACCGCTGAAATGGTCATAAACGGCCGCTCAAGCGTCATCAGGCCCCCGCCCCTGGTCTTGTATGTCCTAACGTCAGGGACGTCATAAAGATCCGTAAAAATGGCTTTCAGGGTCCTATTGTAACTGGCTTGCATGGATTCCAGCCATTCCCCGAATTCAGACAAAACAATGGTGCCGCCATTTCCCAGGGATAACGTTTCAAGTAGGCCTTCGGGTGAAGTTTTATTAGGTAGCAATGGGGATTGAGACTCAATCCGGCGGATCTCTGTTTCAAGTTTCCGGCGTTCGGCGTCATCTTTTTTGGTGGTGCCGGTGATGGATTCCAACTCTATCCGCATCAATTCGGCCCGGCTTCGATAATCGGCCGCCGCATCATATAATAAGGCCGATCCTTTGTTTAATGCGGTGGTCTTGAATCCGCCCGATCCAAGAACAGACAATAAATAAAAATTCGGGTATAGGGTTTGAAAATATCCGTCCAGGTAGGCCCGGCGTCCAATAAGGCCCGATAAAGTACCATAAACAGCCATGACAACAATGACAGCGGGTGCGGCCGTGCCGGTGGTGATGTCGCGAACATAATCTTGAATCAATCCCGGCAAAAGAGAAGGATCGAATTCAACCGGCCGTTCCGCCTGCCTCAAGATGGCTTCGGCTCGTTGTTTTAAAATATCAGGGTCAATCTGTTCGGTGCTGCTGCTCTGATCCCCGCCGCCGTAACCTTGCCGCCTCAATTCTCTGGCTGCTGCCTCAAAGTCGCCGCCATGCTCAAGGGTAGCGTATAAAGAAAACGGCGTGTAAGCGGTCTCAGACTCCAGCGGCGGCGCGTTCGTGCTGAAAACGTAAAGCACTTTGCCGTCAATCAAGCTTGCTGAAATGCCGCGTTCTTTGCCCGGCCGGGTCCAATGCTCAAAATTGCCCCGGCTTCCGGTAGGTCTCCAACCGTGCTTTTCCAGTAACGGCCTTACGTCCGCATCATTATTATAATGATCGCCCGGCCTGGTGCCGTCCACGGTAGGCTGTTTTTGATATTTAGTGTCTGACAGAAAACCCCGGTTTTTGGTTTTGGTGGGCGCAAAA
>CAYZXZ010000121.1:0-8823 GCA_964481615.1 uncultured Desulfobacteraceae bacterium
CGCTAATGTTCCTTGCCGTCCATCACCTCCTTTGGCAGTTTGCCTTTCAGGCGATAACTGTTGCCCCGAATATTGATCACCACGCTGTGATGCGGTTAATAAACTGCATTTCCCGCGGCAAGTTCGATTTGTTCGCATGATATAACGACGGGCATCACCCGTCGCAAAAAGTTCGACTTTCTGCTTTTTCTCCTTGAACTAGGCGGTGGTCAGGTTGCCATAGGTCTCTTCAATTTCTTTTTTCAGGGCCGAGTCAATGGTGTAATTTTCCGGTGACACCTGAATGTTTTCGATGCTTTTCAGATAAAAGGTCTTGAGAGTTTGGGTGTTGTTGTCCATGGCGATGAGATACCAGAAACCCTCAAAATTCCCCAGGCGATAGGGATCGATCAGATACGCATCTTTCTTTCCATGTCGGGTGGTATACTCAAACCGGATCTTTTGCCTAAAATTGATGGTTTGCTTGAGCAGGTAAAAGGTACCAAGATGATTCGATATATCCTCGAATTTGAGGTGAATGGCGAAAGTTCGGTTGAAATAGCCGGCTCCGCTTAAAAGGCGTCGAGTAACTTCAGCATAATCGGCATTGACCTGCTCCACCAGGCCGCCCATCAGTTCCACAACAATGCTTTCTTCGGGGTTGGGGGTGCCTTTAAGCCGATAGCCGTCTATAAACGAATAACTGCCGTCACTGTTTTTAACTATGGGGAATACCGTCAGCCGGGTGGAAAAATCCTTCTGGATGGTACGCAGGCTGACGCCGAACTCCACGGCCAGATCGGGTAAAAAGAGTCTTTCCCCGATATTCAGGCGAGAGACGATCGTGGTGAGGCGATACATGGCCCTGTCATAATCATGCTTCGCCAAAACAGCCTCCTTTATCCAGACAAAACCGGTTTCAAGCCTGAGTATGCATCCTGTATCTGTCTATCTCTTCAGCGACCGTGGAAATGGTGGTTGCAAGGACAAAAGTATCGTCTATCCAGCCCAGTGCCGGTATAAAATCGGGAATGACATCAATGGGCATGACCACATATGCCAGTACACCGGCGATGACGGCCAAAGTGGATGGTTTGAGTTTAAATGTGCGGTCGACTATCAGGTCATATAGCAGTTTGAAATCTTTAAACCATGATTTGTCCGCGTGTTTTTTGCCGAATTCTTCCGCTTGTCCGGCATCAAAATCATCGGCCATTGTTTTAGCCATTTCCAATGCCTTTTGCGCTTCTTCTTTCGTCATCCGGCTCAAAAAAATCCCTCCTTGAAGTTTATTAAGAGCATAACATGGAGGCGCGAACACGTGTGTTCGTTTGGGAATTAATTTTTTTGATGATCAATTTCAAAAATGAAGTGCCTACGCCTGGCGGATTTAAATGCTTCGGAATTTTCAATTTCCTGATTGATGGCCGCCAATTTACCCTTTCACGGAAGCACGACGTTGTCAAGCTTGGCTGCCAGTTCCTTCTGATTGCGGGGACTGTGAAACCCTTTATCAAAACTGCATCCATTGAAATCGGGGAATCGGCGCTGCACTTCCTCAATAATGGCGATGGCAATCTGATCATCGGTTTCCTGATGCATCAAGCGGTGATGAAGGATAAATTGATATTGATCTTTGATAATGCAGACTTTCAGGCCCAGTTCCACCGGTACCCCGGCTTTGCCTTTGCTGATCCATTCGGTGTGCGATTCAAATAGGGAAAAGACTTTTTCAGAATGAGGGATGCTTTCCCCGTTGATGACGCGGCGACGGATTTGATCGATTTGCCGTGTTATCCATAACTGTGCAGCCCGGAAAGAAGATAATTCGCGATCAGCAACATGTCGTCGTGCCCGTTCATTTTTCGCTACGGGGCCTTGGGTAAAGGTCCTATTTGTCCGTCGGTTTCAGGTGATCGCCAGAGAGCACCACCAGATTGGACCGGTCTTTCTTGAACTTGAGCCCCTTGTGATCCGGTCCGATTTCCTCTATGAAGATGATGCTGTAAATGGACAGATGAAGGGTTTTGACCCCTTCAAAATGCTTTTTCTGGCTTTCTTCCTCGGGATTGATGACAATGGGATTGGTGTCGAATACGAAATCGGAAATCGCCACAAAACTCAGTCCCAGTGACGAATCCACCACTTTTTTCGCCTTAAGGGTGATGACTTTTCCGTCTTTGGGTTCCCGGTAGGCGATCAGGTAAAAGGTTTCCTGCTTTTTCTGGGCCATAAAGGTGTTTTTCTCCTGCGGGTGCTGGGGGTTATCTACATATCCTGTTTGAAAAAATCATCGGTTTCCGTGATTTGATCCGACTGTCTCGAATACTGTGTGGGCGCTGTGCCTTCCTTGAAACATTCAAAAATGGTCCGCCGGGATTCGGGTACGGGAAGCAGGCCTGTCTCCTTATCGATTTTCGTGAAAACCACACTGTCGGGTACCGGAAAGACCCGGACCGGTTTTTTCTTGAGGGCCTGTTGCATGAAATCCAGCCAGATGGGGCTTGCGGCACGGGCGCCGGTTTCATTTTTGCCTAGGGGTTTCTTGTCGTCGAAACCGACCCAGACACCGGTGATATATTCCGGCGTATACCCGACAAACCAGGCGTCATATAAATTGTTGGTGGTGCCGGTTTTTCCCGCCACCGGCCGGTTCAGGGCCCGGACCCGGCGGCCGGTGCCGGAATTGACCACTTCCTCCATCAGGTGCGTGATGATATAGGCTGTGCTCTCTTCGATGACCGGCACGGATTCGGTCAGACACTCGTAAACCACCTCTCCGTCGCGGTCTATAATTTTCCGGATAAAACAGGGAGGAATCAGAACACCCTGGTTGGCGAATACGGAATAGGCATTGACCAGTTCGAGCATGGAAAGGCCCGATGATCCCAGAGACAGGGACAGATCTCTGTCCAGATGCGAGGTTATGCCAAGTTTTCTCGCATAATTAATGGCATAGCCAATGCCGATTTCGCGCAGAATTTTAACGGTGATGACGTTTCGAGAATGGATAATCCCTTCCCGGAAAAGGGTCAGCCCGTGAAAGGTCCGGTCGTAATTTTCGGGTTTCCAGATGATATCGGTCTGCCGGTCTTCGAACACGATGGGGGAATCCATGATTCCCGTAGCCGACGTAAAGCCTTTGTCTAAGGCCGCGGCATAAATGATCGGCTTGAATGCCGACCCTGGCTGTCGACGGGACTGGATGGCCCGGTTGAACTGGCTTTCGAAAAAATCCCGACCGCCGATCATGGCCTTGATCGCGCCGGTTTCGGCTTCCATGCAGAGCAGGGCCGCCTGGACTTCGGGCATCTGCTCCAAGGCCAGCAGCCAGGAGGCGCCATCGTCGTTTTTGTTTTTGATCCGGACGAAGATTACATCCCCCACGGACAACACACTGCCGGGTCGGGCGACCCGTTGCGCCGTATATTCAATTTCAGGATTCGGGGGCCGCGCCCAGCGCATATCGGCCAGCAACAGGGTTCCCCTTTCATTGCCCATCCGGACGGTGACCGCATTGGCCGCATCATCGACGCCGATGACCACGCCCCGGGTGATAGCGCCGGCCTGCAGGGGCGAAAGGGCAATCTCGGATTGAAGGTTGCGGGAAAACGCCTCGATTTGTTCCGGCGGCAGGCGATCTTCAGGTCCGCGGTATCCCTGGCGCTTGTCTAAGTCCCTGAGCCCCTTTTCAACGGCTTTGCGGGCCATCTCCTGCATGTCGATGTCGACGCTGGTATGGACCGTATATCCGTCGGTGTATATCTTGTCCGCGCCGAACATGGCGATCAGCTCGCGTCTCACATGTTCCGTGTAATGCGGCACCTTTTCCGCGAAAAGATTGCGGCGGCCGGCGATATTCATGGGTTCCCGGATGGCGGCCTCCGCCTCCCCTTCCGTGATGAAGTCTTCCTTGGTCATGCGGTTTAATACATAAATCTGCCGGGTTTTAGCCCGTTCCGGATATTGAAACGGCGAATACCGGCTAGGTGCCTGGGGCAGGCCCGCGAGCAAGGCGCATTCGGCGAGCGTCATCTCCTTTACGGATTTGCCGAAATAGTTTTCCGCCGCCGCTTCCACGCCGTAGGCGCCGTGGCCCAGGTAAATCTGGTTCAGATAAAGGTACAGAATTTGATCCTTGGTGAACTCCTTGTCGATGCGATAGGCTAGGATGGTCTCCTTGATCTTTCGCTGATAACTCCGCTCCGGCGTCAGAAGAAAGGACTTGGTCACCTGCTGGGTGATGGTGCTGCCGCCCTGGACGATACCGCCGGCGGTCAGGTTCTTGATGAACGCCCTGATAATGCTGTAAAAATCGATTCCTTTGTGGGTGTAAAAACGGGAGTCTTCGGCGGCGATAAATGCCTGGATCAGTTGCGGAGGCATTTCCGAAAGGGAGATGACCTTTCTCCGCTCCCTTGAAAATTCAGCGATTTTTCGCCCGTCATCCGCGTACACCGTAGTGATGACGGGCGGACGGTAATCTTCGAGTTTGGAAATCTTTGGAAGATCCTGGGAAAAATGCATATAAACGGCCCCGAAAATCCCGGCGCCAAGCACAACGCAGGCCAGGCCGAGCAGGAGCAGTATTTTGATGAATTTGAGCAATGCTTTCATGTTGTTTGCTTCATAGCTTCTTTTGGTCTGAAATTCTATAAAAAAATCCGGTTGCGCCCGCTTCAGATGCGCCTATTTTCAATCCAGCGCCTTTCTGATTTTGGCGGCCAGATCCTTGAGCGAGAACGGCTTCTGGATGAAATGCACGTCCGCTTCCAAAATTCCGTGGCGGGCGATCGCGTTGGGCGTGTAGCCGGACATGAACAGAACCCGGATGTCCGGGCGGATGGCATGCAGTTGATCCGCCAGGTCCCGGCCGTTCATTTCCGGCATGACAACATCGGTGATAAGCAGATGGATCGTCCCGGCATGTTCCGAAGCCAGGCGCTCTGGGAGGGGTCCATTTTAACCGGCCACAATCGAGCATCGGGAAGCCACGCAAAATCGATGTTTTCGCCGATGAGCCGCAGCAGCATCTTGAGCATCCCCTCCACCGCCTCATTGAGTTCCTGCACTATTGAATAATACCAACTGTTTAAAAAATTCAACCATATCAGTTTTGTCGACAGTATTTTTAAATCTTTTCGATAGATTTATCCGTATTATCTAAGGACTCGCGGATCAGATAGGTCGGCTTCAGCCGGGATTCGTGATAGGTCCGGGTCTGCATTTCGGCCAGCAGTCCCAGAAGGAAGGTGTTGACCCCGATAAGCAGAAAAAGGATGCCGATCATAAACCAGGGGTTCTGGTGCACCCATTTAGGCTCGAGACCGATTATCATATGCCCGTATTTCTGCCAGGCCACCACCAGCTCGCAGAGGATGCCGAGGATAAACAAACCCAGGCCGGTCCCGCCGAACACGTAAATCGGCTTGGTGATAAAGCTGTTCATAAATTTTAAAGTCAGCAGATCGAGTAGCACCTTTCCCGCGCGCCATATGGTGTATTTGGACTTGCCTGCGCGCCGCGGATGATGCTGAACCGTGATTTCGCCGATGTGGATTCCCTGCCAGCTGGCCAGGGCCGGGATGAATCGGTGCATCTCTCCATAAAGACCCAGATTTTTAATCACATCGGATTTATATGCCTTCAGGGTGCAACCGGTGTCATGAAGTCTGGTGCCGCTGATGGCGCCGATAATATGGTTGGCGATCCAACTGGAAAACCGTCGCGACAGGGTGTCCTGGCGATTTTTCCGCCATCCAGAAATAATATCAAAGCCATCGTTCATCTTGTCGAGCAGCTTGGGAATATCTTCAGGATCATTCTGAAGGTCCGCATCCAGAGTGACGATGATGTCGCCTGCGGCATGCGCAAAACCCGCGGTCATGGCCGGGGTCTGCCCGAAATTTCTTCCCAGCCGGAACATCCGGAAGCGCGAGTCCAGGGCGTGGATCGCCTTGAGCTTTTCCCAGGACCCGTCGGTGGAGCCGTCATCCACAATGATGGTTTCAATCCCCCCGCCGATTCTGTCCATGACGGCTGACAGCGATGCTGTCAGGGCTTCGACATTTTCTTCCTCGTTATACAGAGGTATGACGATGGATACTTTTTTTGGCATTGTCGCCTCGTCGGTTATTAGATTTAAAGGGGTCTTTCCTGAAAGGATTATATAACATTTAGGATTTTATTGTAAATACTGATAACCGCTTTAGCCTTGGACGTCCAGGAAAACCGATGACTTAAAAATTCCTTTGCATTCCGGCCCATGGCCGCCGCCAAATCCCTGTGTATCATCAGATGTGCGATTCCTTGTGCAAAAGTCCGGGCCGTATTGTCGCGGGTAATCCATGCGGTCTCACCGTGCTTGAGCAGATGCGCTGTTCCGGCCAGTGATACGATCGGTTTTCCCGCTGCCATGTAATTCAACAGTTTCAACGGATGTCCCGCACCGTGGGGCCTTGGGTTCAGTAAGATATCCGCTTGGGCCAGTTGCGTCGGCAATTGTTCGAAATCCGACGGGAAAAAATCAACCATGGATGCTATCCCCGGCCTTTTCGTTATAAATTCATATGCGCCGTCTGCATCATTGGTATAAAGATGCAGGCGAATGGATGGATGATCCGACCTCAGCACATCCAGCGAGTCCAGCATGATGTCGATTCCCTGATATGGCGCGCAATTTCCCGCAAATCCCAGGATGATCCGATCCCGATTGTTTTTATTCAGAGGGGTTTCTCGGGCGAAATGCGATAACTCGATGCCGTTTGGAATCACGGAAATTTTTTTTGCCGGTATCTTTGCCTGATCGACAAGAAAGTCTTTTATTTCTGCCGTTACTCCGATCACATGATCCGCCCACCTGGGCAGATGACGATCAATCATCCTCCCTATTCTTTTCAGTGGGATGCTGTCGGCTTCCCCGCACTTAAAATAAAACGGAAGTTCGGTTTCCAAAAGGGTGTGCATATCGAAGATAATGGGAACGCCGTATAAAAAATGGAGCGGAAGGGCCGTCAGAAAACCTTCCACATGGTGGGCATGTATGATGTCAAATCGATATTTGCGATGTAATTTTATGATGTTAAAAGATAATATTGGGTCCGCTACCAGCAGTTTCATAGCGCTTGGACCTGGATCGGTCTTGCTGTAATACCGCAAATCCGGTATCCGGTGGATAAAAAACGACGCAGAGGAATCCTTTTGGCCGAGATGGTATGTGATCACGTGAACATTTTGTCCGCATTGGTTCAATGCCTGCGCCATACGAAAGATGCGGACCGGTGTTCCCCGGGGACAGGGAAACGGGCAGGCGGCGATCATGGCTACGCGAAATGTGGCAGGCGAAGGCGTCATGATTTACAGATCCATATTTTGATTCATAACACCAACCCCTCGGGGTCCTTCTTATTGTACTGTAAAGTGACCGATTGGCCGAAAATTTTTTTCACCGTCGTGCAAGGTGGATTCAGTTCGTATTTCGCCAGAGTTGAATATGGCGTTTATCTGACCCTGCGAAAGTGTAAAATTATAAATCCTGAAATCCTGCATTTGGCCGATAAATTTTGTATTAATAAAAAATTTTTCAAAGCCCTTTTTGGCATTGGACAGCGTCAGTGATTCGCTGAGTATGCCATCGATAAACAGATCGACATTATCTTGAGCATTTCCCCCGTGCTGCCGCAGCAGTATATGATGCCATTGAGTGTCATTACGAACATGGGTTCGCAGCACATCCAAATTATTATATCGCACTTCCAGCAACATGGCATCGTCAACATCGGCAAAATACAGCAAGATACCCGTGCGATCGTCTTTTCCGATATAGATCGGGCTTCCCGGATCGGCAACGCGGGTGCGAAACCAGAATCCGATACTGAAGGGGCCTGAAAGATCAATGAAACATTCAGGATCAAAAGTGTCGGGGATCGTCAGATATTCTTTTTCCTTATCAACTTTTATCAGCTTGAAATATCCTCTTTCCAATGAACCGACATAAAACACAGAATCCTCAAGCGGTTGTTCATAATACTCCTGAAGTGGGTATGTCATCATCAGCCATCGCTCTTTTTGAGACTTGCCGCTTGAACTCAGGCATAGATAGTCAAACTGCCGGATGTGATCGTTTGTGACTCTTTCTATCATATACCTATTCTTACCGACAAAAAAATGGGAAAATCCGTGATAATCTGATAAAATGGTTAAATTTTCGGCGCCGGGCAGTTGATTTGCCATCCGGGCCAGCTCATATCCACCCATTCCCCACGAATAGTAACGGCCCCTTCCTTTAAAATATTTATCATTGGAATAATCCAGATAGGAAAGCGGTGCCAACAGAAGAATATCAATAAATGTGAGTACCAGAAAAACGGGGATAACGATTCTTTTATTCGGGAGCAGGCGAAGGGAAACGCTTCCCGCGATAAACGCCGTAACCGGCAACATCAGGATGGCATACCGGCCGCCCGGCACGACGCCTTTGAAAGATGAACCGATCATGAACAATGCAAGAGATATCATCATAAGCGTCACCAGGTGATAATCTCCCTTGAACTTTTTCCGGGCAAAGGCAAAAGGAGCAATGGCGGAAAATATCAGAATACTGACGATGACGGGAATAGATATTTCCCGAAGCATTCCGTCAATACTCTGAAAAAAAGTGGGCAGAAACTCACCATATCCGACGGGTCTTTTTTCTGTCAGGAAAGAAAAAGGTTCATCGCTGAAAAATCGATAATACGATAATAGAGCTGCCAGGGTCAAAAAAGGCAGTCCGATTGCGGCATTGATCATTTGTCCAAAATTGATGCGATTGCGCAGCCAGCAGGTCAACCTGCCTTTAAATAG
>CAYZXZ010000122.1:0-3608 GCA_964481615.1 uncultured Desulfobacteraceae bacterium
ATTCGACCAGAAACGGTGCATTAACAAATAAATATTCCCTAAACCGTTCCATTTTCAAGCATTGTTATAAACATCAGGAATTCAAATGGATTTGCCTGATCCGTATTTTCAAAATATCTGTTGACATGTCACAAGGTTTCAAGTGTAAGTATTAAACAGTGCGACATTGACAGCGGGTTTTTGCGGAAGCATGCAACCACGGCAGCGGGTGAAAACCACCGACCCCTATTTTATTTATTTTCAGGAGAAGCGGCATGGATAAAAAAGTCACCGTCATCGGCGCCGGAAATGTCGGCGCCACAACCGCCCAGCGGCTTGCGG
The DNA here is from genome assembly GCA_964481615.1 of uncultured Desulfobacteraceae bacterium. GTDB lineage: Bacteria > Desulfobacterota > Desulfobacteria > Desulfobacterales > Desulfosalsimonadaceae > SURF-33. The sequence goes on from CAYZXZ010000122.1 coordinate 322, forward strand.
AAAAAGAATTATGTGATGTCGTTCTCATCGACATCGCGGAAGGCCTCGCCCAGGGCAAGGCCCTTGACCTTGCCGAGGCCGCGCCCATTGAAAAACATGATGCCGGGCTGGTCGGCGCCGCCACTTATGAGGCCTCGGCCGGCTCGGACATTGTCATCATCACGGCGGGGATTCCCCGGAAACCAGGAATGAGCCGAGATGATCTGCTGAAAACCAACATGAACATCATGAAAGCCGTGACCGCCGAAGCCGCGGCCAGGTCTCCCGAGGCCATTCTCATCATCGTCAGCAATCCTTTAGATGCCATGTGTCATGTGGCCATGGAAACCAGCGGTTTCCCAAAAAACCGGGTCATGGGAATGGCCGGCGTTCTGGATTCCGCCAGATTCAGAGCCTTTATCGCCATGGAACTGAATGTTTCCGTGGAAAACACCCACGCCTTCGTGCTGGGCGGCCACGGCGACACCATGGTTCCCCTGCCCCGCCTTTCCACCGTGGCCGGCATCCCCATCACCGAACTTTTGCCCGAGGGCCGCATCGCTGCCCTGGTGGAACGTACCCGGACCGGAGGGGCTGAAATCGTGGGATTGCTGAAAACAGGCAGCGCTTTTTATGCCCCCGCATCCGCAGCCGTTGAAATGGCGGAATCCATATTAAAGGACAAGAAAAAAATACTGCCCTGCGCCGTCTACCTGGAAGGCGAATACGGTATTCGGGACATTTTTGTGGGTGTGCCCGTAAAGCTCGGCCGAAACGGCATCGAAGAGATCATCGAAATCAAACTGACCGAAATGGAATCCGCGTCCCTGCAAAAATCGGCAAACGCGGTAAAGACCCTTGTGGATGACATGAAAAAACTGGCATCCGCGTAAAACGGCGGATTGGGCTTCCAATGAGCTTCCCTGAAGTTCCTGTCTGCAAAAACACCGTAAAGCGGGGAAAACAGCTTTTTACGACTCCATCTTTATTTAAGGCGGATGGGGTCCCGGATCACCGGACAGGGAAAGGGCCGCCAGCAATCGTGAAGCGGCTTTCCGGTTCATTCCCGGCAGGGCCGCAAGCTCATCGATGGGGGCTCGGCATATGCCGTCGATGCCGCCGTATCTCTTCAGCAATGCCGCCTTGCGTTTCTGGCCGATGCCGGGGATGAAATCCAGCCGGGACCGGAGGGCGGACCGGTTTCTTTTTTTCCGGTGAAAGGTCACGGCCAGGCGATGGGCTTCATCACGGATGCTCGCCAGAAAATAACGCACATCCGGCTGCCTGACCAGGTTCAGGGGATTGGCTCGCCCGGGCCTATATACTCTGTCCTGTCCGCCCTTTTCAGTCCCGTCTCCCTTGGCGATGCCGATAACGTCGATCTCCCGGTCCAGGCCGAATTCATTCAGCACGGATACGGCGATATGAAGCTGGCCTTTACCGCCGTCAACCATGAGCAGATCCGGCATCTCCTCCGATGAACGGGCTTTGCGGAACCGGCGGGAAAGCACTTCCTTCATGCATGCGTAATCATCCTGAAGATCCGTCACGGTTTGAATGAGATACCGTCGGTGGGACGCCGAATCGGGCCTGCCGTCGATGAACACCGCCCTTCCAGCCACCAGGTGCTTTCCGGAAATACCGGAGTTGTCGAAACATTCAATACGTCGCGGATACCGGGTCAACTTCAGGTGATGCTGCACGGCCCCCAGAACGGCTTTTCCCCTATCTTCGGCATCGATAAACGCCTTTAATCGGAGCGCGGCATTTTCCTTTGCCATTTTGAGCAGGCGTATTTTGGACCCCCGTTGCGGCAGAAAGATGCCGACTTTCCGTGTTTTCAATCCCGACAGCCATTGCGCATAAAGTCCGGCATCCTCTAAACGGGTGGGGACAAGGATTTCTTCGGGGATGTCATGGGTTTGCCCATAATAATGTTTGAAAAATGCGCCGATGATCTCGGCGTCATCGGACAGGGCCTCACGGACAAGGTGCTGCCGCACTCCCAGAAGTCGTCCTTCCCGGATAAAAAGCACCGCAATCAGTACCCGCCCGTTATCCCGGACCATGCCGATGATATCACGATCCACAAAATCATTGGTCACCACATCCTGTTTTTCAATAACCTGCCGGATCGCAAAGAGCTTGTCCCGCAATAGCGCGGCCTGCTCGAACTCCTGACTCTGAGACGCTGCCTGCATGTCCGCATGGATCTTATCCATCAATACACCGGCCCGGCTGCTTAAAAACAGCCGGACCTCATCCACCATGTCGGCATAGGCCGACGGGTTCACCGGCAGGCTGCACGGGGCTAGGCAAAGCCCCATCTGGTGATTCAAGCAGGGCCGCGGCCGTTTCCGGACTTCGGGTGTCCGGCATTTCCGGAGTTTGAAGGTCTTGTTGATGAGTTTGAGCGTCTGGCGCAGGGCCGTGGCCGACGCATACGGTCCGAAATAGAGGGCTCCGTCCCGCCGGGTTTTCCGAACGAGCTGGAGGCAGGGATAAGTTGCGTTTGTGTCAAGACGCAACGAGGGATAGCGTTTGTCGTCCTTTAAAATCACATTATAGGCCGGCTTGTGGCACCGGATCAGGTTGGCTTCCAGGATCAGGGCCTCCTGGGCCGTGGCCGTGACGATGGTCTCAACATCAGCGATTTTTTCCACCAAAACCGCGGTTTTGGCATCCGGATGCGGTACACCGCCGGCATAGGACGAAAGCCGGCTTTTCAGATTCGCGGCTTTGCCCACGTAGATCACCTTGCCTTCGGCGTCCTTCATCAAATAGACCCCGGGGGATCTTGGCACATCCGGCAGTTTTTCCTCAATGACCGTATTCATCCGTCCGCAGTCCGTCTTGTGGAATTCCGCATATTTGATGAAATCGTAAAAATCAGCGTAGTTACGATTTCATCAAATTCATAAAGCCATCAGAAACATGGCTCTTAATTCCCGGACCCGGTCCCTCAACTGGGCCGCTCTTTCAAATTTAAGGTTCCGAGCCGCTTCCTTCATCTCCTTCTCCATTCCTTCGATGAGATTTTCAAGGTCATCGGTGGATGCATAGGCCGCCAGTTTTTCCTCCACCTGCAAACGCTTCTGTTCGGGCGCCGGATGATCGACAGAGAAAAAAGCCGACAATATTTTCTTTTCAATGGAGGCCGGCGTGATCCGGTGGATGCGATTGAATTCCTGCTGGATTTTCCGGCGGCGGTCAGTCTCTTCAGATGCATTCCTCATGGATTGGGTCACGGTGTCGGCATACATGATGACCATGCCGCTGAGATTGCGGGCTGCCCGCCCGCAGGTCTG
>CAYZXZ010000122.1:3623-4277 GCA_964481615.1 uncultured Desulfobacteraceae bacterium
AAGGACCGGGTCGAGCGAAGAAATCCCTCCTTATCCGCATCGAGAATGGCCACCAGGGACACCTCCGGAATATCGAGCCCCTCCCTGAGAAGATTGATGCCGACCAGAACGTCGAATTCGCCGAGTCTGAGAGAATGGATGATATCGATCCGCTCGAGGGTTTTGATATCCGAATGCAGATACCGCACGGCAACGCCCAGATCCGAATAATAATCGGTTAAGTCCTCGGCCATCCGCTTGGTCAGGGTCGTGATCAGAACGCGCTCCCGGCGCCGGACGCGAAGCTGGATTTCCTCAAACAGGTCATCCACCTGATTTCGGGCCGGCCGGAATTCGATCATCGGGTCCACAAGCCCCGTGGGCCTCGCGATCTGTTCGACAACCCCATCCCCGGCGATTTCCATTTCATATTCGGACGGTGTCGCGGATACGAATATGGTCTGGGAAATCCTGCTTTCAAATTCATCAAACCGCAGGGGTCGGTTATCTAAAGCCGACGGAAGCCGGAACCCGTATTCCACGAGCGTTTCTTTGCGGGAACGGTCACCTTTGAACATGCCCCTGAGCTGGGGTACGGCAATATGACTTTCATCAATGAACAGCAGGTAATCAGGGGGAAAATAATCCAGAAGCACGGGCGGCGGTTGCCCGGCC
>CAYZXZ010000122.1:4287-8817 GCA_964481615.1 uncultured Desulfobacteraceae bacterium
GATATGACGCGCGTAATTCTCGATGCCGTTGCAATAGCCGATCTCGTGAATCATTTCCAGATCGAAAAGCGTCCGTTCCTCGATACGCTGGGCTTCAATGAGTTTATTGCCGGAAAAAAACCAGTCGGTCCGCTCCTTCAATTCCTGTTTGACGCGGTCGATGATCTGTCGGCGGGTCTGCTTTTGGGTCACATAATGGCTGGCGGGATAAATGGTCATCCGGTTAAAGCTTTGCAGCCGCTTTCCCGTAAGGGGATCGAATTCATCAATGGTGTCGACATCGTCCCCGAAAAAATCCACACGCACGGCACGGTCTTCTTCGTATGCCGGAAAAATCTCCACCCGGTCCCCCCGGACCCGGAACACGCCGCGGTGAAAATCGATATCATTGCGCTGATATTGAACCTCAACGAGTTTTGTAAGCAGATCATGGCGTGACATGGCCATACCGGCTTCCAGATCGATGCGCAGGGCCAGATAATCCTCGGGCGCACCCAGCCCGAAGATGCAGGATACGCTCGCCACCACCAGTGTGTCGCGCCGGGACAGAACGGAACGCGTGGCGGAATGACGCATCTTATCGATCATCTCATTGATGGATGAGTCCTTCTGAATGTAGGTGTCGCTGACCGGCAGATAGGCTTCGGGCTGGTAATAGTCATAATAGCTGACGAAATACTCCACTGCGTTGTTCGGGAAAAGGGATTTGAATTCGCTGTAGAGCTGGGCCGCCAAGGTTTTATTAGGCGCAATGACCAGGGTCGGTTTTTGCACCCTGGCGACGAGATTGGCCATGGTAAAGGTTTTCCCAGACCCGGTGACTCCCAGCATGACCTGGTGTTTTTTCCCGGACCGGATGCCTTTGGCCAGGGCGTCAATGGCCGTCGGCTGATCCCCGCGGGGAATCATGTCGGTAACGAGTTCAAAATCTGGCATGGATGATGATCACAGCAGATTACCGGATGAATTTCCAGAGGGTGCCGTCGGTTCTGTCCTCCAGGACCACGTTCATGGCCTTCAACTGCTCCCGGATCTGATCGGCCTTTTTGAAATCCCGGCGGCCGCGGGCGTCTTCACGTTCGCGAATCAAAGTTTCGATAACTTCAGGATCAACGGTATTGACGGCCATGTCCAGTTCACGCCGGCGCGCATGGTAAACCCCAGGAGCCTCGGCCATGATGCCCAGGATTCGGCCCATGCGTATGATGTCGAAAATTCCCCGGTAAAAGTCCGTCGAATCTTTTGCGCCGCCGGCCGCCTCAAACGCGTCCAAACGTCGGTTCATGCCGCGGACCGCTTCAAACAGGACGCCAGAGGCCAGCGCGGAATTGAAATCATCGTTCATGGCATCGCAGAAACGCCGCCAGTCTTCCGTGAGGGATTCCCCGGCGCCGTCCGTCTCCATCTGCGGCAGTCCCGCCGGACTTTTTTCAATCCGTTCCAGAAGGGCGTAAATCTTGTCTAAAGAAACGCCTGCATCACGGATGGCATGGTCGTTGAAATCCACCGGGCTCCGGTAATGACTGGACAGCAGGAAAAGCCGCAATGCCTCGGGGTGGCAGGTTTTCAATATCTCTCGGATGGTCCGGAAATTGCCGAGAGATTTGGACATCTTCTCCTGATCGATATTGACGAATCCGTTGTGCACCCAGTACTTGACGAAGGACTTGCCGAAGGCCGCCTCGGACTGGGCGATCTCGTTTTCATGATGGGGAAATATCAGGTCCTTTCCTCCTCCGTGGATATCAAAGCTTTCTCCCAGGTAATCGGCACTCATTGCCGAGCATTCTATGTGCCAGCCGGGCCGCCCCTTTCCCCAAGGGCTCTCCCAGGAGGGTTCGCCGGGCTTGGAAGCTTTCCACAGAACAAAATCAAACGGATTGTGTTTGCGGGGATCGACGTCGACCCTGGCCCCGGCCTCCATATCGTCGAGCTTCCTTCCGGAAAGCTTGCCGTACCCCTCACAGGCTTCTACACGGAAAAAAACGTCTCCGTCCACGGCATAGGCATATCCCTTTTCGAACAGGCGCTCAATAACGCCGATGATCTGCTGAATATGCTCCGTAGCTTTTGGTTCGATGGTGGGTCTCAGGTTGTTGAGAACATCCATGTCCTCATGGAATTCGCCGATGTATTTTTCCGCCAAGGATGCCGCGGTCATGCCTAATTCATTAGCACGGTTAATGATTTTATCGTCGATGTCCGTGAAATTGCGCACATAGGTCACATCATACCCGCATGCGGTCAGGTAGCGGAAAATCATATCAAAAACCACCACCGATCTGGCGTGGCCGATATGGCAGGAATCATAAACCGTAGGCCCACAGACATACATCCGCACCTTGCCGGGGATCATGGGTTCAAACGGTTCCTTGGCGCAGGTTAGCGTATTGTAAACGCGAATCGTCATAACTATTCCATTTTATTCAAAGTTCATATTGTATAATCAATATAGGGCTCGCAGTCATCGGTCTGTGAGCGGATTTGTGCTTCCGGTTGCAAAATCAATCCAGCAGCGCCACGCACATGGCGGCGATGCCCTCCCTTCTTCCGATAAATCCCATCCCTTCCGAAGTGGTGGCCTTGATATTAACGCAATCCGGAGGCACCCCCATCACCCGGCTAATATTTTCCCGCATGGCCGGGATATGGGGCCACATCCGGGGGGATTCGGCGAGAATGGTCGCGTCGATATTGGCCACGGCCGCTCCCCGGGAACGAATCAGGTCCATGGTCCGATCAAGCAGGACCAGACTGTCAATATCCTTGAAAGCCGCATCCGTATCGGGAAAATGCCGTCCGATATCTCCCATGCCCGCCGCGCCGAGCAGCGCGTCGCAAACGGCATGCACCAGCACGTCCGCATCCGAATGTCCGGCCAGGCCCTTTTCAAAGGAAATGACCACCCCGCCCAGCACCAGCGCACGGTCGTCCGCAAAGGCATGAACATCGTATCCGATCCCTACTCTCATTCCGACATCCCGCTGATAAACGCCGCAACATTTTTCCCCAGGACCTGGTGATTGTATCCGCCTTCAAGCACCGCGAAACAGCCGCCCCGGTTTGCTCGAGCCGCTACGCGCACCATGCGTCCGATGGCATGATAATCCTCTGTTTCCAAAAGTCCGCCCCAATCCTGGCGATGGTGGTCAAAACCGGCAGAAACGCCGATCATGTCGACTTTGTAATCAGACAACACAGCCTCCACATCGTTTAGGTATTCCTGCCGGCGGTTCCGGGCCGGGTTGTGAATATAAACCCAGTCTCGATCGCCAAGAATATTGACGGTGCCGTCGCTGTAATGAAGATCGATATCGAGCACCAGAGCCGAATGGAGCAGATTTTCGGATTTCAGACAGAGCAGGGCGATGGCCATGTTGTTGAAATAGCAAAACCCCCACGCCGTATCCGCTGATGCATGGTGCCCGGGCGGACGGATCAGCGCAAAGCAGGGTTCCTCGATACCGATACGGGCCGCCATAACGGCGCCGCCGGCGGCCAGAGCCGCGATCTCATAAACCCCCTCGCGCCGGACATCGGCAATATGGCCGGTGGTATGGGCCAGTTCAATCTCATCAGGCGCGGCCAATTCAGGAGCGATCAGTTCGATATCCGCCGGCAGGCAGGAGACCGCCGCCTGCATTCGCCCCGCGGTCGCGGCCGGATCCGAGGCATACACAACATGAAACAGTTTGTCGAAAATAACTTTCATGGCTAAAAACTGTAAAAAAGTCCCAGTCTCAGCGTGACGCCACCGATATCTCGGAGATTGTCGCCAAAGCGATCGATCTCGCTGTAAACCGCCTCGATAATGGCCCCGGTCCCTTCATAGCGCGGATCCATGTTATGGAGCATCAGGCCGGCCCTGCCGTGCCATCCGCCGACCCATTCCTCGATTTTCGGGTCACTGACCGCAATTTTCGTCTTTTCACGGCAATACCAGTAATCCGGTCCGGCGCCGATAAATCCGGAAACATACGGAAAAAGATTCATGTGCAGTTTCAGCGACGCCGTCACCGGAATCATGGTGAATTTAGTAGCAATATCAGTTTGTTCTCCGGAAACAGTCATCCGTCTTCCGGTTTTCTTCATGAACCCGGATTCAATGCCGACGGAAAAAAACCGGCCGAAACGACGTTCAAAAAAGGCATAAACCGGATAGGTATCATCCCCGTAATAATCTTCGAATTCTGATTCCGCGGGGATGAGCCACCCGGCGGCAACGCCGGCGATATTGTTCCGGGTCTTTCCCCCGGCATGGGCATCGGATGATATGATCCCGGAGAGAATTAAAACCGCCATAAGGCACAAGACCGACCGGCGTCCGGCGGCGTTGCAAAATGGAACACGGGAAGCCATAAGACGCGTGACCTTCCGTCGCCTTTCGAAAAAACAGGACAGAAACAGGACCGCCCACGCGAAAAGCGACGTCCGTTGCCACGGAAAGCGGTTCTTTCCGGCCGATGCGATAAAACAGCCGCCGTCAAATGTTTCCTTGTCCAGAAACGAACGGGTATCTTCGACTTCCAC
>CAYZXZ010000123.1:0-8749 GCA_964481615.1 uncultured Desulfobacteraceae bacterium
TCCGGAAAAATTTCAAATTCCGGAACGGGTTCGCGCCCGTCACATTCTGGCTAAAATCGGCCCGGACGCTGATGATGCCGCAAAAGCCGCTGCCCGGACAAAGATGGAGAGCATAAAGGAAAAACTTAACAGCGGCGCGGATTTTGCCGGGATGGCATCGGAAAATTCCGATTGCCCCAGCAGCAAGACCGGCGGGGATCTGGATTTTTTTGCCAGAGGCCAAATGGTCAAGCCTTTCGAAGACACCGCTTTTTCCATGAATCCGGGTGAAATCAGCGATATCTTGGAAACCCAGTTCGGATATCACATCATCAAGGTTGAGGCCAAGGAACCGGCCGGCGTCATGTCTTTTGAAGAAGCCAGAGAGGGGTTGGAGGAACAGCTCAAGGATCAGGAGGCGCGTAAAACCGTGACCGCCTATATTGAATCATTAAAAACGAAAGCCTCGATTCAATACCCCGGCCAGCAATGATCATGGAATCGTAAAATTTGCATGAGAGCATCGTGCCAGCCCATATGCGGGTAAAAGAGGAGCATGCAGATGAAAAAAATGATGATCAGGGGAACCGGACGGTATCTCCCTGAGCGTGTGGTGACCAACAATGACCTGACACAGTGGATGGACACATCGGATGAATGGATCCAGCAGCGGACCGGCATTGTTGAGCGCCGCTGGATTTCTGAAGAAGGAGGCGTGGGCGCATCCGATCTGGCCCTGGAAGCATCCAGAATCGCGCTGGAGCGTGCTGGCTGGACACCCGAGGATCTGGATCTGATTATTTTTGCCACACTCAGCCCGGATATTTTTTTTCCGGGATCAGGGTGTCTGCTCCAGGCCAAACTCGGCCTGTCTTCCACACCCGCCATCGATATCCGCCAGCAATGCACCGGGTTTTTATACGGCATGCAGATCGCCGATGCATACATCAAAAGCGGGTACGCGAATAAAATCCTGTTTGCCGGGGCCGAGGTGCACAGCACCGGGCTGGATAGGTCTACCCGAGGCCGTGATGTGACGGTTATTTTCGGAGACGGGGCCGGCGTGGTCTGCCTGGAGGGGGTCGATACCGAAGAAAATATCGGGGTTCTTGCAGTAGACCTTCATGCGGAAGGAAAATACGCCGAATCCCTGATGCTGGAAGCGCCCGCAAGCCGGCTCATGCCCCGGCTTACGCATGAAATGATAGATGATGCCCGTGTTTGGCCGAGTATGGACGGTCGCAATATCTTTAAACTTGCGGTACAGCGGCTGCCGGAAGTCACTAAAACCGTCCTGGACAGAGCCGGATTGACCCTTGATGATATTGACATGATTTTCCCACACCAGGCCAATCTGCGGATCAATCAATTTTTCCAGAAGACCCTTGAAATACCGGATGAAAAGATCTTCAACAACATCCAGCGCTACGGCAACACCACCGCAGGCAGCATTCCCATTGCCTTAGATGAAGCCATTGAACAGAAACTGGTGGGCAAGGGCAACACGGTCATCTTCTGCGGCCTTGGCGCTGGCCTGACGTGGGGGGCCATGATCTATCGATTTTAAGCCATTAGGGTTTCGAGATAATAACGCTGAATCGGATCCGGGATATCAAATTGATATTCCGGATTTTTATTTTTTTCCGCCATCTGTTTGCGGATATCGGTTGCCATGACCTTGCCCAGTTCCACGCCGAACTGGTCAAAGGGGTTGATATCCCAGATAAAAGCCTCAAACACGGTCTTTGCTTCGTAAAACGCCAGGAGCCGGCCGATGTTTTCGGGCGAAAGGTCGCTCATCACGATGGTAGAGCTCGGCCGGTTGCCAGGAAAGGATCTGGCAGGATTTTGATGCTCGCTGCCAAGCGCCAGTGCCTGGGGCTGGGCAATGAGATTGGCCCAGAGTTCCTGGTGGTTGGTGACGCCTTTATAAGTGGCAAGATATTGGGTATGATGCGGCTGCCGGACACCGATAAAATCAATGGGAAAGGCGCGACCCTGGTGGGCGAGCTGGAAAAAGGAATGCTGGGCGTTGGTGCCGGGCTCGCCGAAAACAATGTTGCCGCACTCCACACCCACGGGTCGGCCGTCGGTGGTGACGGACTTTCCGTTGCTTTCCATGGACAACTGCTGGATATGAGGCGCGAGCCTAGACAGAGGCGAAGAATAGGGGATAAGCCCGCAGGCCGGATAATTGTTGTTCCAGGCGCTGATCAGTGCGGCAATTAAGGGAATATTTTGGTTTTCCGGCGCGGTTTCGGCATGGATGTCCATTTCCTCGGCGCCTTTTAAAAACCGCTCAAACCGGTCATACCCGAGATAAAGGGAAAGGGGCACCCCTCCGACGGCCGACGTGACGGAAAACCGGCCGCCGATGTAATCGAACATGTGAAATGTGCTGAGCACCGGGTTGGACGGATCATCACCGGGGCTCCCCTTGCTGGTGACCGTCACCACGTGTTTACGTGGGTCCAGGTCATGCTGCCGGAGATATTCATAGGCCTGGTTGGCGTTGGCATTGGTTTCGGTGGTGGTATAGCTTTTGGAGATGATGATCCAGAGTGTGGTCTCGGGCAGGACCCAGGAGGCGATCTCTCCGAAATTATCGATATCCACGTTGGACAAAAAATGAAGGGAGATCCCCTTGTCGGCAAGACCCCCGAGGGCGGTTGACACAAATTCCGTGCCGAGATAGGACCCGCCAATGCCGATGACCACGATATCCTTAAACGGCGATCCTTTTTCCGCGCGGATCTCCCCGGAATACACCCCGTCGGCAAATTTTCGGATGTCATCCCGGATGCGAATGATATCGGGCATGACATCCTTGCCCTGATCCATGACCGGCCCTGGCGTAAATCTTCGGGTGGCCGTGTGCAGCACGGCCCGATCTTCGGTGATATTGAGATGGGCGCCCCCGGTCATTTCCGTAAACTTTTCCTTTAACTTCCGTTCTCCTGCGAGCGCCATCAGGAGATCAAAAACTTCCCTGTCGATTCTCTGGCGGGAAAAATCATAAAACAGTCCCGCTGCATCGACGGAAAAACGCCGGAACCGGTCCGGGTCCTTTAAAAGATTCTTCAAATGGTTTTCGGGCAGTTCCATGGCCTTTGCCCGGGTTTCAAGGGCCTGCCAGGTCGGAAGGGATGTCAGGGTTTGCGGGCTCATGGTTTCTCCTTTTTGATATGGGTCTTACGGGATAAGCATGATGCTTATGTAAAAAGTCTGATTTTGCGCGCTTCGTGAGCCTTTTCGTGGCCGGTTTTATCGGGCAGGTTCCACCAGTGTGCCGAGCAATTCGGTCAGTATCCGTTCGGCTGTCTCGGGCGCCACCCGGCAGGCGCCGGCCGCCGCGTGACCTCCGCCGCCATAAGACAACAGCATTTTGCCGATGTTGATATCCGATGTCGGATTAAGAATCGATTTGCCCACGGAAAATGTCACTTTATCGTGTTTGCGGTCGTGCCGGATCAGTAACGACAGGTTGCATTCGGGATAAACGGCATAAGGCATAAAACGGTTGCCCGGATAAATTTTTTCAATGTTTTGAAAATCGAGCACGATGACGTTGCGGTGAATCGACGCCAAAGATTTCAGGAGGGCTTCGTATTGGTCCTGATAGGCGAAATAGAGATCCGCGCGCTCCCTGCAGTCATCTTCGGCCAGAATGCCGCTGATGGTCATTTGTCCGCACAGATCGATCAGATTGAGTTTAAACCGGTTTTCCGGCAGCCGGAACCGGCCCCAGGGTTCGATATGGGAGCGCTGATCCACAAGGAAATTCAACAATGCCCATCCGTGGGGCCGCAGGATTTCATCGCGGGTGAATTGTCCGGAATCCGCCTTGTCCACCGCAGCCATCATCTCATCGAAAAAATCCGGGAATCGGATTTTACCGCCGAAATGTTCATAGACCACCCGGGCCGCAGACGGAGCCGCGGGATCGATGATGCGCCGGGGGTCTTCCACGATCCGAAGGGTTTCGGAAAAATGATGGTCAATGGCCAGATGCACGCCGGGAACAAATGGAAGATTCGTGATGATATCGCGCTCACTGACCGGGATCTTATTTTGCTGCAAGAGTCCGGGATCATCGATGAGTTCAATTTTATCTATCATCTCAAGATGTTTCAGCAAGACAGCGCAGATCAGGCCGTCTAAGTCTCCCCGGGTAAGAAGGCGATATCGGGTTGTGGCGGCCATGTGCATTCCTGTTTTTTTAAGGATAACCATACTGTTGACAATTCCATCGTTCTTGATGTTTATCAAAATATCTTATTGATCGCAAGCGGTGATTCGGCTAATGTTTCTGCCCAATTGGCAGTGGTTTTTTACAGAACCATCGATCGCGTGCAACACAAAAAAAGGAGAGCGCATGCCGCTGGAGATGTCCGAAATAAAACGCACGCTGCTGGAAAAAGGCGTTCGCATGCCCAATCCGCACAGCGTCGATATCGCGGAAGACATCCATGTTGACCGGATATCCGGAAACGGCGTCGTCCTGCATGCCGGGACCCGGCTGGCTGGAAACCGGACTCTGATTTTAGACGGCGCGGTCTTGGGTTATGAACAGCCAGTTACAGTGGAGAATTGTTACGTCGGTTCATTGGTACACTTAAACGGCGGGTTTTTCCGGGATGCCGTGTTCTTAAAAGGTGTATCAATGGCTTCCGGCGCGCATGTGCGCGAAGGGTGCATCCTTGAAGAGCATGCCGGGGCCGGCCATTGCGTGGGGCTCAAGCAGACTATTCTGTTTCCGTATGTCACCCTGGGCAGCCAGATCAATTTTTGCGACTGCCTGATGAGCGGTGGAACCGGCCGGAAACATCACAGCGAAGTGGGAAGCGCATACATTCATTTTAATTTCACCCCCCAGCAGGACAAGGCAACGCCGTCGCTGATCGGCGATGTCCCCAGGGGGGTGATGCTGGATCAGCCCCCCATCTTTCTGGGAGGGCAGGGCGGCCTGGTGGGTCCGGCCCGTCTGGGATTCGGCATCACCATTGCCGCAGGCACAATCTTCCGAAAAGATGAACTCCGGTACAACCGTCTGATTTTTGAAGGACCTGTCCGGCCAGTCAATATCGCCTACAAGCCCGGCACATACCGGAACATCCGGCGGATTGTCGTCAACAACCTGATCTATATCGGCAATCTTGTTGCCCTGGGCCGCTGGTACGCCCATGTCCGGGGCATGTTTGTCTCCGATGATTTCCCGGCCGCGCTTCATGAGGGTATGCAGACCGTGCTGGCAGCAGGAATTGCCGAGCGGGTAAGAAGGATGGGTGAGTTTGTTCAAAAAATATATGATTCAAATCAATCATCTGCACGTGGCCGATCCGTTTATGATAAAATCAGTGGTTCCGGGCAAGCCTTCGCAGCGACACAACTGACGCAAAAATGGCCGGATATCGTTGCCGCCATTGAAAAACACGGCCGCGAAAACAACGAAGACCGCTCAACAGAGGCTTTTTTTGCGGCTATCCATGATGCCATGCACAAATGGGGAAGGGATTATCTTTCGGTGATCCATGGCCTTGCGGAAAAAGACCGGCGCATCGGCACGGAATGGTTGCAGCAGGCGGTGGATATGCTGATCCGGGAAACGATTTCTCTGGCACCGTTTTTACAGCAGGACGAAAAAGGAATTCCTTCATGAAACAGCGCCTGTTCGGCACGGACGGCATCCGGGGCATTGCCAATCAATATCCGATCACCCCGGAACTGATGGTGAAGCTGGGCCGGGCCGTGATCCGCATGCTGCGCTCCGCAGACAGGCCGGTCAGAATTCTTATCGGCAGGGATACGCGTATTTCAAGCGATATGATCGAATGCGCGGTGGCATCCGGCATCTGTTCCGCAAACGGCGAGGTATCTCTTGCCGGGGTGATTCCCACGCCTGCTGTTGCATACCTGACGGTTTCCGGAGGCTTTGACGCCGGCATGATGATCTCGGCATCCCATAATCCCTATCATGATAATGGCGTAAAAATTTTTAATTCAAAAGGCTTCAAGCTGTCCGATGAGCAGGAAGACAGGATCGCGGCACTGCTGGCCGATAATGACGCGACATGGGTTCGATCCGGCGGCACCGACGATATCGGTCCGGTCGTCCACATAGCCGAATCCGACAGGGCGTATGCGGATTTTCTTCGGAACATGCTGCCGCCGGATTTTTCTCTAAAGGGTCTCAAGGTGGTGCTGGATTGTTCCAACGGGGCCACATATCATGTGGCCCCGCACCTGTTTGTCGAACTCGGGGCCGATGCAACGGTACTGTTTGCCGCGCCTGACGGCAGAAACATCAATGCGGGTTGCGGGAGTCAGCATACCGAAACCCTTCAAGAAAAGGTGCTGGCGCTGGGGGCGGACATCGGATTTGCCTTTGACGGAGACGGTGACCGGCTGATCGCGGTGGATGAAAACGGCAACAGAGCCACCGGGGATCAGATCCTGGCGGTATGCGCCAAATATTTAAAGGAAAACGGCCGGTTGAATAATAACCTGGCGGTCAGCACGGTCATGAGCAATGCAGGTCTGCACCAGGCTTTAAAGGAATTGGATATCCGGCACATTACCGCCGAAGTAGGGGACCGGTATGTGCTGGAAAAAATGATGTCCAACGGGTCAATCTTAGGAGGAGAAGATTCAGGCCACATGATTTTTCTGGATGTTCACACGTCCGGGGACGGTATTCTTACGGCCCTGCGCCTGCTTCAGATTATGCGGGAAAAACAGCGCCCCCTGTCCGAACTCGTCAATATTATGACTGTTTATCCCCAGGTATTGATGAACGTGGCCGTGACCCGCAAAACCGATCTGGACAGCATTCCCGAAATTGTCCAAGCCATAGAAGCAGTGCGATCCCAACTCAAAGACCGGGGAAGGGTCCTGGTGCGGTATTCCGGCACCCGGCCCCTCTGTCGGGTGATGGTGGAAGGGCCAGATGCAGATGAGATTCAGAAGTATTGCTTGGATTTAATAAATGTTATTGAGAGAAACTTAAAGTAAACAATAAATTATAAACCTGTAAAAGTCCAATTTTGCTCGCTTTAATAGCCTTTTCTGGAATGGAATTAATTCATTTTGCAGGCAGCCGACGGCTTGCGGGGTTATTTCCATATGCGTTGCGTTATTCCCGGTTGCCCAGGATATGCAGAAGCATGAGAAACAAGTTGATAAAGTCCAGATAAAGGGAGAGGGCACCGATAATCGCGCCTTTGCGGATCACGCCCGCCTCGAGATCCGCGGGCTGTGTCATGGCCATGTGTTTGAGTTTCTGAGTGTCGTAAGCGGTCAGTCCGATAAACACGAGCACGCCGATATAGCTGATGATCATGGTCATGGCGGAACTCCCGATAAACAGGTTGACCACCGAGGCGATGATGATTCCGATGAGCCCCATGAACATGAACCCACCCAAAGAGGTCAGGTCCCGCTTGGTGGTCATGCCGTATATGCTGCACGTCAGAAAGGTGGCCGCGCAGACAAAAAAGGTGGATGCAATGGAAGCATCCGTATATACAAGAAATATAAAGGAAAGGGTCAGACCGTTTAACGCGGCGTAAAGCACGAAAAGACCGGTTGCCGTGGATGCCTGGATGCGGGCCACCCGCGCGCTCAGGTAGAAAACCAGGCCGAGTTCCGCAATGATCAGGCCGAAAAAGAGCATGGGATTGCCATGAATCAGGCTCTTCATGACAGGGCTGTGGGCGGTGAAGTAGGCAATGACGCCGGTCAGTCCCAGACCGATGCCCATCCAGTTGTAAACGCTCTGGATAAAACTGTTGACACGGATCTGGGTCTGGGCATCGGCCGCCCGGTATTGAACGGAATAGGAATCTGCCATTAAAACCTCCTGAAATATTTAGCGTTTTTATTAAACTGAACCGGTTAAAACAATTAAAATCAAATTTTGCACAAAAATAACACCTGTAGCCGGGATATGCAAGGGTTTTTAGATCCCCGCCGCGGACCCGAAAGATCCGAAAGCAGTGATCGGTCCAAAAAGACAATCGTAGCAGATATGAAACCGTCGGAGATTTATCAGAACCTAAAAGATATCGCCGCAAAAATCGATGTTGCGGTATCCGAACACAATTTCCGAGCCACCGGCATCAATGCAAAGAGCGGTCTTTGCCGGGTCAAGGGCAGGCAGCGCTTCATCATGGACAAACATCTGCCGGTTCGCGAAAAAATCGAGGTCCTTGGAGATTGCCTGGCGGATCTGTCTTTAGATGATATTTATATTGTACCGGCGGTCCGCAAATTCCTCGATCGATCCCGCAACGCATTATCGTAACGCATCATAATGCCGCGTGACACGCGCCAAAGCAGGGCGGTTTCCATATCCACGGCAGCACAAATCAAACCGTAACAAGAGCACAACTGGACCAGAACCCACATTTTCGCTGTTTTGGATAAAAGTTTACATAATATTCATTATCAGACGTTATACATTTATCGTTTTTTCCGGGCCGTGATCATAGGTTTCCGCCGAACAGAAATTGCCCCGACATTTCCCAAGAATCGACCCCTGGCCATGCCCATATCTATCCGGCTATCCTGTGCCATCATGAATTTGGGATTGAATGCCGGATCGGTTTGTGTTAGCAAGGGATCAACAGCCGGCTCTGGAACCTTGAATGAAAAATTTTTTAAGGTTTTTTATACGATTCTCGTGTAACAAGGCTTTTTGTGGGCGAGATTGAGCAGTTATTACCTCGATTTTGCACCGCTTGATGGAAAAAAGTGAAGAAACCATCTGGGA
>CAYZXZ010000124.1:0-8662 GCA_964481615.1 uncultured Desulfobacteraceae bacterium
GATGCATTTCCACGATTTCCTTTACAATGGCCAGACCCAGGCCGGTTCCCAGCTCTTCCTTTTCCCGGGCATTGGCCGCGCGGAAAAACTCGGTAAACAAACGGGACTGATCCGCTTCGGGAATTCCGATGCCCGAATCCCGGATTGAAATGACGATCATATTTTTGGGGGCGGATGCAAATGCAACGTCCACCCTGCCGTCGGACGGAGTGTATTTGATGGCATTGGACACCAGGTTCTCCAGCAACTGTTCGATCTGATCCGAATTTCCATGGATGGGCGGCAGGCCATCCGTCACCGTGACCGCAAAAGCGATTTTGCGCTCCGCGGCCTCATCCTGAAAAGTCCGCTCCAGGCGGCCGGCCAGCCACGCTATTTCCAGGGGCTTTTTCTCGGGCTTCTCCTGAACCGTCCGGCTGGTGGACAGGGTCAGCAGTTCGTTGATCATGTCCAGCATGGTGCGGGTCCGGCGGTCCACCCGCCGCAGATATTCCGACTGGCTTTCATTGAGCTGCCCCAAATGCCTCTCCCGCAACAGTTCCAGCATGCTCAGCACGGCGGCCAGGGGGGCGCGCAGATTGTGGGCCACGCGTAACATAAAACGGGAGCGGTCGGCTGTGAATTTTTCGATGGCCTCATACGCACGCGAATTGTCGATACCGATGCCCACCAGGCCGGCTGCCAGCCGGAAAAACTCCACATCCTGGGTTGAAAAGCGGTTCGGAAGCCGGCAATAGGCCCCGAGAACACCGATGATGCGCTCGTCCACGATCAAAGGAACAAAGAGAACGGATTGAATCCGGGCCGCGGCCAAATCCTCGCTGAACTGAAACAGATCCTGCCCGGCCATTTGTCCGGTAACAAACGGTTCTCCTTCGATAATGCGCCGATTCAGGGGGCTTTTGGCCACAGCCACCACCCGGGACTTGACGAATTCGGGGGGCAGGCCGAAACTGCCCTTGTAAGTCAGCTTTGCGCCGTCCTCGCTGAGCAGTTTTACCGAAATAGCTTTGACGCCCATGACCTCCGCCAGATCCTGGGTGACAATTTCCAGAACCCGGTCCAGATGCCGAATGGAGCCGATGGCTCTGACCAGAGAAAAAAGGGCATCGAAGCGCTCGTTGTAAGCGGCCAGGGTCTCCGATTTTTCGGCCAGTTGCTGCCCCCGCCGGTAAAACACGTGCATGATGGTGGCGGACAGAAACGCCGTGATCAACAAGGTGGATGCGAAAAAAAACAGATCCAGAATCAGTTGGTAAAAAGACGGCCGGATTATGGGATCGGCGCCGACCACTATGGGATAGTGATCAATCCAGCCCCAGTATTCACTAAAACTAATCAGGACGACACCCGCCACGGCAAACGATGCGAACCCATAGGCGGAAAGCCTGGGCAGGAGGCTGGCCGCGAACAGGATGTGAAACACACAAAAAAACAGCACCGGACTGGCAATCCCGCCGGTGAAATGGATCAGTACCAGGATGGCCCCGTAATCGAGCCCCAGTTGCCAGTAAATGAAATATTGAATTTGTGCCGGATCCTGCCACTCAGCCGGTTCCAGGCGCTTAGACCATCCCCAGAGAAACAGGTTGTAGGCCAGAACAAATCCGGCGATCATCAGAACCGCCGCTGCGTGAAACCGGTATCCAAAGAAAACGGCCGCTCCCGCTGACATCAGAATGGCGGGAGGGACCCCCCAGCGCAGTCGGACAAACCAAAGACTGCGCCCCTTGAGTTCAGCAAGAAAAAGACGGGAAGGGGTTTTAGTAGCCTGGTCGGTTTCCGTAACTGATAACGACTGTGCCATGATGCTTCATCCCCTCCTCGTGTTAGCATCGAGCAGCGGCGGATGCAAAACCGCTGTTTCGAAACGATTCCCAAACCGACTGTCCGCACTAAGCGCCGCCGCAGATATGGACGCTGGTGTCGATGGTTTGCACGACGAATCTACTCCGGCGCGAGCCCTGCCTCGGGCGAGGCTCGCGAGCGGCGGTTTTCGATGATTTCTCAGACCGTCTTCAAAATTCCGTCCAATTTTTTCAACAGCCTGCCGGAATCGATGGGCTTTTCAAACAGCCATTTGGCCGGCCACTCCTCGCCCAGGATATGCTGAAACTGATCCGGACCTTCTTCCCGAACCTTTTCCATGAAACTGGTCAGCATGATGATGGGCAGGTTTGCAAAATCCGCCGTGTTCTTAAGTTCATACGCCAGATCAAACCCTTCTGTATCCGTTGACATCATCACATCTAAAATCATCAGGTCCGGTTTTCGGATATTGAGTTCCTTTAGCGCTTCCTTTCCGCTCTTGGCAAGGCGCACCCCGTATCCGTTTTTCTCCAGAATAATCTGGAGTGCATCGCGGATGTCCATGTCATCATCCACCACCAGAATTTCATATTGTTTTGTCATGGCTATCTCCTTGTAATCCATCATCCTCGACTTCGCAGCACCGATTTACAATCAGCGCATTCCGTCACCCGTTGCCGTCAGCCTCCTGCATCCCTGATCAAACCATTCATCGATTTTTTACTGGGGACAGATTTGAAATCCGTCCCCATTGCCTCGGCATCACACCTCCCGCGGCGTATAATGGGTATGGAGCAGATGGTGAGATTTTTTCCCCAGTGGTGCTTTCAAAAAATCGTCATACAATGTTTTGATTGCCGGATTCTCATGGGACTGCCGGATGGACTGCACGTCGCTGTCATCCTGATAAAGGGCTCCGGCCCGCAGTTTCCGTTTTTCATCACTGGCAGGCAGGGGCTGTCCGCCGCCGCCCACGCATCCGCCCGGACAGGACATGATTTCAATAAAATGATAATCGGCCTGACCGGCGGCAACCCGGTCCATGAGCTTGCGGGCATTGCCCAGTCCATGGGCAACTGCGGCCCGAACCTCGCCCAGGTCGCCCATCACCAGGGCCGCTTCCTTTATGCCGTCAAGGCCACGGACCGCCGTAATATCGAGACTGGGAAGATCCTTTCCGGTGACTACGGCATAAACAGTTCGCAGGGCCGCTTCCATAACGCCGCCTGTGGCGCCGAATATGGTAGCCGCGCCGCTGTACTGGCCCATGGGCGCATCATACTCCCCTTCGGGCAGGGTGGCCAGATCAATACCGGCCTGGCGGAGCATGCGACCCAGTTCCCGAGTGGTCAGAACCACATCCACATCCCGGTACCCGGAAGATCGCATCTCGGGCCGTGCCGCCTCGAATTTCTTTGCCGTACACGGCATGATGGACACCACGAAGATATTCGCCGGATCAATGCCCTCTTTTTCGGCATAATAGGTCTTGGCAAGCGCTCCGAACATCTGCTGTGGCGATTTGCAAGTGGAAACATGCGGCAACAGGTCCGGATAAAAATGTTCGATAAACTTGATCCACCCCGGACTGCACGAGGTGATCATGGGAAGTTTTCCGCCGGTCTTGGCCCGATGGAGCAGTTCATTGCCCTCTTCGATAATGGTCAGATCCGCCGTAAAATTGGTGTCAAACACCCGGTCAAACCCCAAACGCCTAAGGGCCGTGATCATTCTTCCCGTAACCAGGGTGCCGGGCGGAAAACCGAATTCCTCGCCTAACTGGGCCCGGATGGCCGGGGCTTCCTGGACCACCACGTGCTTGGTCGGGTCTTCCAGGGCCGCCCAGACCAGATCCGTATGATCCTTTTCAACAATAGCGCCCGTAGGGCAGACCACCGTGCACTGACCACAGAAAGTGCAGGCGGAATCGGCCAGGTTATGGCCCATGGCCGGCACCACCCGGGAATCAAACCCCCGTCCTTCCGGGGTGAGCAGGAAGACGCCCTGCACCTCGGCGCAGACGGTCACGCAACGCAGGCAATTGATACACTTGGAAGCATCCCGCACCAGGGCTTCGGAAAAGTCATCAATGTCGTGCACGGTGAAATCCGTGCGCGGCACGGTGATCTCACGCGTGCCTACCTGCTCGGCCACCTGCTGCAATTCACAATTACCATGTTTCTGACAAATATTGCAATCCTGGGGATGATCCGAAAGCAAAAACTCGATCACCCGCTCCCGGGCTTCCCTCACCCGGCGGCTGTTGGTTTTGACCTTTATGCCCTTGGCCACCGGATACACGCAGGACGCCACCAGTGACCGGGCCCGTTCCACTTCCACCACGCAGACCCGGCAGGCGCCGGGATTGTGATGGATCTCCGGAAGGGTGCAAAGCGAAGGGATATGGATGCCGACACTTCTGGCGGCTTCGAGAATCGTGGTGCCCTCCGGGACTTCCACGGCCAGATTATCAATCGTCAATGCCACCATGGTATTCTCCTTTGCTATAATATTTTGTTATCATTGTTCGATCTTCACATCACAGCGGATGCAGCGCCGGGCCTCGGTCATGGCCGACTCACGGTCATATCCCAGTTCCACTTCCTTGAAATCCCCGCGTCTTTCTTCCGGGGTCAGTTCGGGAATTCTTGCCTGGGGCTGTTCCACGGTATCTTCATCCACTTCAAACGGAATATCGATCTTGTCGTCGACCCCTTCCCAGGGCTTCTCGCCTTTAGCGGCCCGCAATGCACGATCCATGGCCGCGGCCGCTTTCTGACCGGCGGCAATGGCGTCGATCACCATGGCCGGACCCGTGACCACATCGCCGCCGGCCCAGACCTTGGGATGATCTGTCGAGAAATCCTTGTTCACGGTAATCGTGTTCCTGGTCATACCGATCCCGGGCGCGGATATCAGGTTCAGTTCCGCCTCCTGGCCGATGGCCGGAATCAGGGTATCCACCGGCAGTTCGAACTCGGAACCATCGATGATCACCGGCCGCCGCCGGCCGCTGGAATCAAAGGTATCCAGCCGCATGCGCGCCAGTTTCAATCCTTTCACCCTGCCATCTCCGATCTTTATTTCCAGAGGCGCCACCAGGTAATCAATGACCACGCCTTCTTCTTCGGCCGCCCTGATTTCCGCCTCAAGGGCCGGCATGTCCTTGCGTTCCCGACGGTAAAGGATCTTCACGGATTCCGCTCCCAGCCGGACGGCGGTCCTGGCGGCGTCAATTGCTGAATTGCCGCCGCCGATCACGGCCACGCGTTTGCCCACAGTGACGGTTTTTCCCAAGCTGTATGCCCGCAGAAACTCCACGGCGCCCATCACCCCCTCGGCGTTTTCATCGGCCAGCCCTAACGGCATGCTTTTCTGTGCGCCCATACCGATATAGATGGCGTCAAAAGCTTTTTCCAGATCGACAAAAGCCATGTCTTTTCCGATTTTGACATTGGTTTTGAGATCCACGCCGGTATCGACGATATCCTGGATTTCCCGCGCCAGAATCTCCCGGGGAAGTCGATATTCCGGGATACCCCAACGAAGCATGCCCCCGGCCTCGGAAAGGGCTTCAAACACCGTTACAGCATATCCGCGCTTTTTCATTTCCATGGCCGCAGTCATGCCGGCCGGACCGGCCCCGACCACGGCGATCTTTTCGGATCGGGTGACGGGCAGCAGATCCACTTTGGGCGGCGTGGCATAATCGGTGATAAAGC
This sequence comes from uncultured Desulfobacteraceae bacterium, assembly GCA_964481615.1. Taxonomy (GTDB): domain Bacteria; phylum Desulfobacterota; class Desulfobacteria; order Desulfobacterales; family Desulfosalsimonadaceae; genus SURF-33. The sequence goes on from CAYZXZ010000124.1 coordinate 5,532, forward strand.
GCTTGATGTTCTTGATGGCCAGGGACTCATCCAATTGCCCCCTGCGGCACTTGCTCTGGCAGGGATGCCCGCAGACCCGGCCGCACACGCTGGGGAACGGATTTGTCCGCTTCAGCACACGGTAGGCGTCATCCAGGCGGCCGGCCCGGACTAGGGCGATATAGTCCGGAATCTCCATCTCCACGGGGCACGCATTCTGGCATGGGCTCCGAAACAAGTCGGAACACACCCCGGCCGGACATTTCTTGTCAAAAATATGGGCCTTGTACTCATCCAGAAAATACCGAATGGTACTCAATACCGGGTTGGGGGCGGTCTGACCCAGCCCGCACAGAGCCGCATCCTTGATGGTTGTCGCCAGGCTTTCCAGCAGTTCGATGTCTTCGGGCCGCCCCTTGCCTTTGCAGATGTTTTCCACGACCTGCAGCATGCGCCGGGTGCCGACCCGGCAGGGCGTGCACTTGCCGCAGGATTCATCCTGGCAGAAATCCATGAAATAACGGGCCATGTCCACCATGCAGGTGTCTTCGTCCATGACGATCAGGCCCCCGGAGCCCATAATGGCGCCTGCCTTGACGATTTCTTCGTAATCCGTTGACATGTTGAGAAATTCAGCCGGAACGCATCCGCCAGACGGACCGCCGAGCTGGGCCGCCTTGAATTTCTTGCCGTCCGGGACCCCGCCGCCGATATCAAAAATGATCTGACCGATGGGGGTGCCCATTGGCACTTCCACCAGTCCGATATTATTGATTTTACCGGTGACGGCAAACACCTTGGTGCCTTTCGAACTCTCGGTGCCGATTTGGGCGTAGACTTCCCCGCTCCCAAGGATGATCTGGGGTACGGAAGACCAGGTCTCCACATTGTTAAGGATCGACGGCTTTCCCCACAGGCCGGAGATGGCCGGAAAGGGCGGCCGGGGCCGGGGCGTGCCGCGCTTGCCCTCAATGGAGGTCATGAGCGCGGTTTCCTCGCCGCACACAAAGGCGCCGGCGCCCTGATAGATTTCAACATTGAAATCAAAGCCCGTGCCCATGATGTTTTTGCCCAAAAGCCCGTGCGCCTCGGCCTGTTCAATGGCCGTGGTCAACCGCGCGATGGCCAGGGGATATTCAGCCCGGCAGTAGATGTATCCCTGGCCGGCATTGATGGCTTTTGCGCCGATGACCATGCCCTCAAGTATGGAATGAGGGTCGTCTTCCATGATGCGCCTGTCCATGAACGCGCCCGGGTCCCCCTCGTCGGCGTTGCAGAGCACATATTTGACATCGCCTTTGGTACTGGCGCAGAATTCCCATTTCATGCCGGTTGGAAAACCGCCGCCGCCTCGCCCCCGCAGTCCGGAGGTTTTCACCTCGGCGATGATCCCGGCCGGCGACAGTTCGGTGAGGCTTTTATACATGGCCTGATACCCGTCACGCCAGATATAGTCCTCGATGAGTTTGGGATCGATCATGCCCTTGTTGCGCAATACAAAGGATTGCTGCAGGGCGAAAAACGGGATGTCCGAACGCCGGGGTATGGCCTTGCCCGTGGCAGGGTCATGATACATCAGCCGTTCAACGGGAACGTCATTAATCAGATGACTCTCTACGAGTTCCGGCACATCCTCCAGCCGGAGTTTCATATAAAAAATCTCATCGGGCAGTATGGTCATGACCGGTCCCATGGAGCACGATCCGATGCACCCGGTTTCAACGATCTGGATGTCGGTCAATCCCCGCGCCTCAAGCTCCTTCTCCAGCGCTGATTTCAGTTCGTTGCTGCCGGTCAGGTAACAATCGTAACTGCCGCAGATCATCAGCCGCAGCCTGAATTTCTGCTGATTCGCCACGACCTGTTGTTTAATGTCTAGTAATGCTTCAAGGGATGTAATCCGTTCAGCCATGATGGACCTCCTCCTGGTTGCGGTACTTGGCAAGAATCTGATCGACTTTGGCCGTCTTGACCTGCCGATGGGTGTCCTCATCCACCACCATGACCGGCGCCAGCCCGCAGGCCCCGACACAGCGAACAATATCAAGGCTGAAGAACCGGTCCTTGTCCACTTCGCCCGGCATGATGCCGAGTTCCTGTTCCAGTTTCTTCTCCACCTGGTGTCCGCCCCGCACATGACAGGCCGTGCCCAGGCAGACACGGATCTGGTGTTTACCCCGTGGTTTCATGGTAAAAAAGGAATAAAAGGTGACCACCCCGTAAACCTGGGCCAGGGGAATCCCCAGACCTTTGGCCACCCGCCGCTGAACCACCTCCGGCAGATATCCGCTGATCCCCTGGACCTGCTCCAGCACGGGAATCAAAGCTCCGGGCCTGTAGCGATTTGTTGCGATGACGGCGTCGATCCGTTCCCATTGTTCGGGCGTAAATTCATCCGCCGCCGTTTCCATGCATTTGCATCTTGCTGCTTCCATAAGCCCCCCCCTTGTTCGGTAAACGTTTCATGACGGCTTTACAAAACATCCGTAGAAATATGCTTTTTTCTCACGCAGTCCGTTATCGGCCTAATAGAAATCCCGGCTATTTCCATCCGCGCAGATCCTTTCTGTACAGTTGAATTTGCAAACATCATGCCATTGTCCGCGTAACTTTTCAAAACCATATGAATACCGATAGCGCGAAAAGGAAGAGACGGCATCGCGTGTTTCAACTGCCGGAAATTTTGACAACCTGTAAAAAAACTGAAAGGATGACGCCATTGGTGGAATGTGCCGTCAGAAAGGCCTACTACCGCCGTCATCAACTCGACGGGGCCAAAATGATCGAAATTTTTCAAGCCGTAAAAACCGGGCATGACGCCCTATGGCTGAGACGCATCAGCGCAAAAAAACAGGATGCCGGCGGATTGAAGCCCGCCGGCATCCTGAAGGGGGAGGATACACTAAAATGGAAAAATTTATTCCTCGATGACTTTGACTTTAACCGCCTGAGGACCTTTGGGGGAAGTTTCAACATCCAGGGTGACACGGTCTAATTCTTTCAACGTACGGAATCCGGTGCTGTCAATGTTGGAGTAATGGACAAAGACATCACCATGGGTTTCCGTTTCGATGAAACCGTAGCCTTTTTTTTCGTTGAACCACTTCACTCGACCTTCCACACGAAGCCACCTCCTTTCATAACGTTCTCGT
>CAYZXZ010000125.1:0-8621 GCA_964481615.1 uncultured Desulfobacteraceae bacterium
ATCCACCGCTATGCGAACCTCTGCCCGGGCAGTGCGTTTTCCGTTGCGGGTCTGGAGCATCCACAACTTTCCCCGTTCAACGGTAAACTCCACATCCTGCATGTCTCTGTAATGGGTTTCCAGTTTTCTGGCGATGGTTTCGAGCTGGCGGTAGGCGTCCGGGAGTTCGCCTGCCATTTCCTTTAAATCCCTGGTCGTGCGGATTCCGGCCACCACGTCCTCGCCCTGGGCATTTATAAGGTAATCGCCCTCGAACTGCTTTTCCCCGGTGTAGCCGTTTCGGGTCATGGCTACTCCCGTGGCGCTATCTTGTCCCATATTGCCAAATACCATGGTTACAATGCTCACGGCCGTCCCAAGATCGTGCGGGATGCCGGCGGCATTGCGGTAATCCACGGCCCGTTTGCCGTTCCAGCTTCTGAACACGGCTTCGATCGCCAGTTTGATTTGCTCATACGGATCTGCTGGAAATGGATGATGCGCATAATGACGGTAGATACCCATGAAATCAGAGGTAATTCCCTTCCAATCCATTGCGCTGAGTTCAGTGTCGTTTTGCACGTTCGCCCGACGCCTGGCCTTCTCGATCCGTTCTTCAAAGGCGTCATCCGAAACGCCCATAACCACATTGCCGAACATCTGAATCAGTCTGCGGTAGGAATCGTAGACAAAACGTTCATCTGCGGTCAGTTTGACCATGCCTTTGACGGTTTTGTCGTTGAGTCCGATGTTGAGTACGGTGTCCATCATTCCCGGCATGGAGAATTTTGCCCCGGAGCGACAGGAGACCAGCAGCGGATTTTCGCTTCCCCCCAAAGTCTTGCCGGTAGCCGCTTCGAGTTTTCGCAGAGCATCGACCACCTGTTCCCACAACCCGTCGGGCAGGGTTTCTTCCCCATCAAGATAGGCGTTGCACGCTTCCGTAGTTATTGTGAATCCTGGCGGGACAGGGACTTCCAGGCGCACCATGTCCGCCAGATTGGCGCCCTTCCCGCCAAGCATTCCGCGGATACTTTCCCAGTCGCTACCCAACATTTCCTGGATCTCGTTGAGTTCATCAAAGTGGTAGACATATTTTTTTGTCACGGTTTGCTTCCATCGTGTTTCGCAGCGTGCATGCCGAGATCAAAGGCTTTAAGATTCGTATCGGCAAACGCAGATCTCGTTTTTTTCCGGATCACCCCGCGGAACATGTCCGCGGATAATGCCAGAGCCCCGGTTTGGGCCAATCCCCCCAGCATGACCATGTTCAACGACAAGGGTGATCCGGACTGGGCCGCCAGGCCTGCCAAGGCCTATCCGTTGAAAACAACGCCATTCTGGTCGAAGGGGAGTCGTTCGCCGGCGGAGATTGATTCCGCACGTAGTCCCTCCAGGGTCTCAAGGGTTGTATTGTATAGGGCATCCATCTTTATTTACTTTGTTTTGCAGGGTGATCACCGGAGTTCTACGCGTTTTACATATTCCGGATTTCCGCGTCGTCGGCTTCCACTTCGGCCTGCATCCGCTTCCGGTAGGCCTTTAGTTCATCACGCAGCCGGGCGTCGGACAAAGCCAGGACGGCAACCGCCAGCAATGCCGCGTTTTTGGCGCCGGCCTTGCCGATGGCCGTCGTGCCCACAGGAATGCCTGCCGGCATCTGAACCATGGAGAGCAGGGAGTCCAGGCCGCCTAAATCCGACGTGGTCATGGGAACCCCTAAAACCGGCAGGGTAGTCAGCGCGGCAAGCACGCCGGCCAGGTGGGCCGCCTTGCCCGCGGCAGCAATGATCAATTGGGTCCCTCGCTCTTCTGCCCCGGTGGCGAATGCGTGGGCGGCGCCGGGTGTGCGGTGGGCCGAGATGACCCTGACTTCATGGGGCACCCCGAAAGCCTTCAGCACCGCGGCGCTTTCCTTCATGACGTCGTAATCGGATTTGCTGCCCATAACGATGGCCACGATCGGCGAACTTTTTATAACATTTTGATTCATATCATGAAACCTCCGCTAAAAAGACATTTGTACGGTGGACTTTGTCGGCAAAAGCCGTTAATTCGGCTGAAGCCGGATTAAGCCTCAGGACATCTTTTTCGGTCATTACCGCGGTCATGGAAGGCACATGCATGCCTTCCGGAATGGTCACACCCTCCACCAATGATTGATGCAGAATAACGACGCCGCGGCCCAGCGACGCTTTAAATACCACGCTCTTAAAGCCGATGAAGCAGTTCTCGCCCACATCGCAAGGTCCGTGAACAACGGCGCCATGAGCCAAAGATGCGCCTTTTCCAATCCGAACCGGCGTTCCGCCCAGGGCGTGGATGATGACGCCGTCCTGGATATTGGCTTCGGACTCGATAACGATCGCTTCCACCTTGCCTTTGGGGCAGGGCTCGTCCGCGCGGATCACGGCATTCGGTCCCACATAGACGTTTTCGCCGATCTGCACGTTGCCGATCACTACGGCCGATGGGTGAATAAAAGCAGTCGCGGCCACGCGGGGTTTATCTCCGGCATGATTTCTTTGGATCATTGAATTTCCTCCTTATCATTGTCCTTGCGGATCAATCAGACGGTTCATCGCCTCTTTATATTTTTCCGCCGTTTTTCTGACGACATCTTCGGGAAGCGCCGGCGCGGGCGGTTGTTTATTCCAATTGATCTGTTCCAGGTAATCGCGCACGAACTGTTTGTCGAAACTGGGCGGAGAAGTCCCGGGCCGGTAAGATTCGGCCGGCCAAAAGCGGGAAGAGTCCGGGGTAAACATCTCGTCGATCAGAATCAGTTCGCCGTCCGCAAAGCCGAATTCGAATTTGGTGTCGGCGAGGATGATGCCTCGTTTTTCGGCGTAGTCGGCGGCAAAGGCGTAAAGCCGCAGGCTGATGTCGCGCACCTTTTGGGCGGTTTCCGTTCCGACCAAATCCGCGGCTTTTTCAAAAGGGATATTCTCATCATGCGCCCCCGCTTCAGCTTTGGTGGATGGTGTAAAAATCGGTTCGGGCAGCCGGGCCGCTTCCATCAGTCCTTTTGGTAGCGGGATGCCGCAGACGCAATTTGTCTTGAGATATTCCTTCCACCCGGAACCCACCAGGTAACCTCTTACAATGGCTTCGATGAACAACGGCGTGGCCTTTTTAACCAACACCGACCGTTGCGCCAATTGTTCGCGGCTCCATCGTCCGTCATTTATCCATCCATCCAAGACCGGCTCCGTGGACACGATATGATTGGCAATCAGACCCCCTGTTTTTGCAAACCAAAAATTAGACAAGCGCGTTAGAACTCTGCCCTTGTCTGGTATAGCGCTTTGCAGAACGTGATCAAAGGCTGAAATGCGATCGCTGGCGACGATCAGAAGGTGGCGGTTGTCGTCGACAAGATAGACATCGCGGACCTTGCCCTGGCGCAAAAAAGTATAACGGTTTGGTGTCTGCATACTGTTTTCTCCTTTCCCAAAAAAACGGCCACTGATCATTAAAAATGATCGGCGGCCTTATTTTTTTCCCGCACCCTTCACCGGAAGTGAAGCGCCCGTTCAAACGTTAAGATTGACCTTGGCTTTTCAGCCATCAACCCCCCCAGGGAAATGCGACCAGCACCGTTCCCCCGGCAGATTTGGATGTAACATTAGTCATGCTCATTATCTTTTGTCAAGCAAATTTTTAAGAGACTTTCCGGTGGAGATTTCTGGGAAAAGTGTTTTATTGCGCAGGGCCGGATTATCCGAATAGATTACCGATATTGGTCGCAGGCATTGGATACGGTTTTGCGTTTCAATGGGATGAAAAAAAGGATGTTGAGACAATAATTTCAACATCCCCTTTCAGACTGGAGTGTTCCGTTAGATATTAGATAACGGTAACATTGACGGCTGCGGGGCCTTTTTGTCCCTGCTCAACCGTGAAGGTAACTTTATCGCCCTCGTTAAGGGTTTTAAAGCCGGTCATATTGATGCCTGAATGATGAACGAATACATCCGATCCATCTTCCTGCTCAATGAAACCAAAACCTTTTTTCTCGCTGAACCATTTTACTGTTCCATTCGCCATGGTGACTTCCTCCTTTCATAAGAAATTCTCTTAGTTTCTTACTCCAGGTCGCCACCGGGCGAATCCTCTTTTGTAAAGAAACCGGCCCGAAAATTAATACGGGCCATTAAAGATTGGCGATAAGATATCACCCGCGGGGGTAAAGTCAAGTAATTATTTTCTGATATCAATATAATTTATGAAAATGTTCCCGACCGTTCAGCCGGTTTTCTCCCAGGAGCATAAACGCAGAGCGAAAAAAACTCCTGCCGCATCATCATCTAAAAACAGGAAAAATTTTTCCGCATCATCAAAATGCCGGCGTTCCGTAAGTCCGGTTTCCGGTTTAGGCGCATCCGCCGTCTTGGGTGTTATTTATATTGATTGCCGGCGTAAAACAGCGTAAAAGAATCCATAGTTCACCGATCGCACTCTTCGTATCGGATAGTTGTGCGGCTGTTTCAACAGAATCGCAGGAAGCCAGGCCCGCCCCGGCCAGGGATCATTCGGAAAATCAACAGAGACAAGGATAAGGATGTCCGCCATGAGTCATCATAACAACGACCACAGTCACGCACACGATCACGGTCATTCTCACAGCCATGCCCATGAACATACCCATACCCATGCCCAGGACTGGTCGCATGAGCATACCCACGGCCATGAACATGCAGATGAACATTCCCATGACCACATCCATGAGAAAGACCATCAGCATTCTCATTCCCCCGCGCCCGGATCGGCCATAACCCTTCCGGAAAAAGCCGCCAAACTGCTGGATCACTGGATTCGGCACAATAACGATCATGCTGCGACATATCGGGAATGGGCCGACAGGCTGGCCGGTCAGGGCATGGCGGAAGCGGCCGCCCTTCTGGTCGAAGCCGCCGACATGTGCGCGCAGATCAACGACCGGTTCTCAAAAGCCGCGGATAAGATCCAGAAATATATCTAAAATCGGTTTGTCCAAGGGCAAGGCGGATGCGCGTTTTTATTTTCATGTTTCAGCGGGATTGCCGTTTTTATCGGTATAAGGGCGGCTATAACCTCTGGATCAGATAAATATAGGCCGGCAGCCGGCATTGCATTTTAAACGCGGCAAAACGCGCCAGCATCTCCTGTTTGGAGCCGAAATCCTCCAGGGGAGAAAGGTAAAGGGCGCCTTTTCCGTGAACATGATCTGTCCGGTTTCGGGCAAGGTCTAAAATCGAGGGGAAGTGCGTGTCCGGCAGCCCCTGGCCCCAGACGAAATTGGCCGTGATTTCAATCTTGTCGAATTGTCGGTTGACAGCTATCATTTTGTCGAAGGCTGCCTGTATTTTTTTCACTGTCAGCGGTTTTTGCAGCATCGCCAGGGTGGCTCCGTCTCCGGTTTCCAGTCCGATATTGATATAGGTTTCAAAGGGAAGCCTGTTGATGGCTTCAAACAGATTGTCGTCTGCTCTGAGCAGGGAGTCCACGCTGCCGAACAGGAAAAGGCGCGGGGTTTTGATGCGCGATGAGCTGATGTCAAAGATTTCAAAAGCCAGCCGGGCCGCCCAGTCGAGCAGGTCCGCCCCTGCAAGCAGGGCGTCGTGTTCCCCTAGAAAGACGGAATTGTAGTTGACGATATCGGGCCCGAAAAATGCCTTTAATTGCCGCATCTGGTTCGTGATTTTTTCCCGGGTCCGCACCCGGTAACCCCGTCCAGTTTTCACCCGGCAAAACCCGCAGTTGTATAGGCACCCGTCGGCGATATTGACCGGAATCACTTCATATTCCACGTGCCGGGCATCGGGCGGCAGCACCGTGACCACCCCTCCGATGATCTCGTGAAGCTGCCGGGCCCGGTCGGCAAGCCGTTCCGGCGTCATCTGTCTGATCCGTTCCAGAAAGCGGGCCGCGGTTTCCGGCATGGAAGCTGTGTTTATGCCGGGAAGTTTTTCCCGTAATTGATGATATGCCGCAAATGCTTGACTGACACAGGTTCCCTTGAACTGATCGATTCCATATACGGCATTGGTAGGATAAGGGAGGCATGGTACATAATATTCCCCCGTATAATCATACGCCCCGGTATATCCGCCGGCGGAAAAATAGACCCAGTCGTTTCCCGATGTCCTCTTGAGCCACTCGGTCGCATCCAGCCAGCCTTCGCCTTTTCCGTGTATGGTTTTGATCTCGCCGTTTAAGTTGAATTGAAACGTATGCGTCCGGTTTCGGATTTCGCCATACACGCCGTATCGGAGGGGATAGCTGATTTTTGCATAAGCGGCGGCCCCCTGTTTTTCAGAGATGACGGCCATGTCATCGATGGTAAAAAGTTCCGTCATGGCCGGATGACCTTTCGCGGAGCCAGGGATAACAGGGAATGATCAATCGATCCGGCTGTATTTTCGGGCGCCGGGGTGCGGACCAGATCCCCGGCCTGATACGCTCCGGGCTTGTTAAGTTTGATGATTACATTAGCATCGGAGGAAACGGCGGGATTTGAAGCACCATCGGATGTGGCGATGCCGTCAACAACCGCGGCCAGGGCCGGTCCGGTTCGGGGCAGAATCTCGACGATATCGCCTGCGGCCAAGCGGTTTCGTATATTGACTCGGATACAGTCCCCATCCATGACCTCAAGGACGGTGCCGATAAAGCGGGGCGGTGTCTGTGGTGTTTCATTGCCGGGGTTGGTTTCAGCAGGGGACCGGTTCTTGAAATAAAAACCGGTGCCGTATCCCCGTTGATTTAGAGCTGCCAGTTCCGTGCGCCAGTATTCGGGAATGTCGTACTTTCCCGGAGATGCGTGCCAGGCGTCGATGGCCTCCCGGTAAATCTTGACCGCGGCGGCCAGGTAGATCATGCCTTTGAGCCGACCTTCGATTTTAAGAGATGTGATGCCAGCATCGATCATATCCGGGATATAATCGATCATGCACAGGTCTTTTGCGTTAAACACATAGGTGCCGCGTGCATCTTCGTCAGCGGGCATGTAATGGCCGGGCCGGGTTTCCTCCATTAAAAAGTATTGCCACCGGCAGGGCTGGGCGCAGTATCCACGGTTGGCGTCGCGTCCGGTCATGGCACTGCTGAGAAGGCACCGGCCGGAATAGGCCACACACATGGCCCCGTGCACGAAGGCTTCCACTTCAATGGCGACGGCATCGACGATTTCGCGGATTTCAGACAGAGTCAGTTCGCGGGCCGCATTGATGCGATTGACGCCCAGGGATTGCCAGAAGAGGGCGGCCTGGCGGCTGGTGGTGTTGGCCTGGGTGCTCAGGTGGATGGGAATGCGGCCGATAATGCGGCGGGCCAGCATGAGGATGCCGGGGTCCGCGATGATGACGGCATCCGGTTCCATTTCCCCGATCTGGCCCAAATATTGCCTTATAGTGTCTTCTTCGGCATTGCGGGGGTAGATATTGCAGGCCACGTATGCCCTGACCCTGTGCGCATGGGCCAGTGAGACGGCATCAGCCAGGGCGTCTGTATCGAAATTGCCGGAATAACTCCGCAGACTGAAGTTTTTGCCCGCCAGGTAGACCGCGTCCGCGCCGTAATGGATGGCGGTTTCCAGTTTTTCACGGTTGCCCGCCGGCGCCAACAGTTCTATTTTTGGTTTTTCTTTCATTTGTACTCATTAAAATACTACCCATCTCAGGGACGGCGGGAATCTCTTGCGCGATATCGCGATACATTACATGAATTCCATGAAAGGTCAGACCTTAAACCGGTTTTTTTAAAAAATCAAGAAGGCAGCGGTGAGCCGGAGCAGCAGGTGGGCAAAACGGGGAGATGCGGCAAAATATCGGCGCGGCGTGCGCACGTCGTAAAATTTTGGCCGGTATTCATTCCAGAGGACGAATACCGGCCAAAATGAAAGAGCGGAAAACAATATCCGCCGCTTTAGCCCATAAGTCCCTTGAATTGAACGGTCAGGTGAACATTGACGTTCAGGCCGCCCTGAACGGAAAGCTCCCTGACCAGACTGGCGAGCAGGCCGGCGAGGTTGGCGTCTGCCATGACCACGCTGCCGGTTTTTCCCGCACTTCGCGGTGGCTGGCCGGGCATGCGGGCCGCAGCCGCGGGTTTTCCCGCCTTGACGTATTTTTTCAGGGTCGGAACTTTTTTCAGGGCTTCTTCCATTGTAAAACGGCCCTGGCCGGTTTTCCGGGTCAGGTCATAAATTTCTTCAGGGGCCAGATTGGAGATTTCGTTGACCAAGCTGTATTCATAACCCCGGTTGGTTTTTTTCTTTTTGACGAAATATCCCAGATTGCATTTCTCGCTGTTGCTTAGCTTTGCGATAATGCTGGCCACATCCTGGATTTTGATTTCTTTTCCCGAAGCCTCGGAGACCATCCGGGTGATATCGGGCGACCGCCGGGGCTGGCCAGCGAGCAGGGTGTCGATAATAAACTCGCTGTTTATTTTTTTGTCTCTTGCCATGTTAACCTCATAAAAATTTAGGGGTTATGAAATCGTCTCATACGATACCGGGTGAATGTTGCAAACATGTTACGCATATCATTTATAGATCATTGCGTCAATCTATTCTAAAATTTAATACTTTAATTTATTTTGTCAAGAAGTTTACTGGTGTCCCATCTACTTTCAGGTGAAGTGATTTAATCAATTAA
>CAYZXZ010000126.1:0-8582 GCA_964481615.1 uncultured Desulfobacteraceae bacterium
GCAATCCTATCATTTTCATCCTTCGTTGTGCCCGACCAGGGCATGGGGGTTAATGGAAAAACAGAAATTTTAACAGAGGCATCCGAATGACTTACACCCAGATCCGGTTTGATTTGAAAGACGGCATCGCCGTGCTGACCATAAACCGTCCGGATATTAGAAACGCCATTACCGGCCGCGACATGATCGAAGAGATCGAACACGCCTGCGGCCGGGTCAACGCGGACATGGGCATCCGGGTGATGATCATCACGGCTGTTGACCCGTCGTTTTCCGCCGGCGGCAACGTCAGGGACATGGCCGCGAAAAAGGGGATGTTCGGCGGAACGCCGGCCCAGGTCATGGAAAACTACCGGAACAATGTCCAGCGGATTCCCCTGGCCGTGCACGAGGTGGCTGTTCCCACCATTGCAGCGGTCAACGGACCCGCCATCGGCGCGGGATGCGATTTGGCATTAATGTGCGACATGCGCATCGCATCGGAAAAAGCAAAATTCGGTGAGACATTTCTCAGCGTGGGGCTGATACCAGGTGATGGCGGGGCGTATTTCCTGCCTCGGATCGTGGGCATGGCCAGGGCCTGCGAAATGACCTTTACCGGCGATGTCATCGATGCCGAAAAGGCATTGGCCATCGGGCTGGTCAATGATGTGGCGGCCCATGAACAGCTTATGGATAAAACCCTTGCTCTGTCGAAAAAAATCGCCGCCAAACCGCCGGAAGCCCTTCGCATGGCCAAGCGGCTTCTGTACATGGGCCAGTCCCTGACAATGCGGCAACTGCTCGAACAGTCCGCGGCATACCAGGCACTCTGTCATCATACCGAGGATCACATGGAAGCCCTTTCCGCCATGTTTGAGAAGCGAGATTCCGCGTTCAGGGGACGATAATGCGGCCATGACGCATGATCCGGAAAATCCGGCGCAAAACGAACCCAAAGACATCCGGCCAGCCCTCGGGTCCGGCCAAAAGGAAGTCCGCAGGGTTACCTGGATCGGGCTGGGGTTCAACCTTGTCCTGAGCGCCGGTAAATTCGCCGCCGGAACACTGGGCGCCAGTCAGGCCGTGGTGGCCGATGCCATTCACAGTCTTTCGGACTGTGTTACGGACCTTGTGGTGATTGTGGGTTCCTATTTCTGGTTTCAGCCCCCGGACAGCGATCACCAGCACGGGCACCACCGGATCGAGTCAGCGGTCACTATGTTCATCGGCGCGGCCCTGTTTGCCGTTGGCGTCGGCATTGCATGGGAAGCGATCCAGGCTCTTCAGAAAATTGATACGCCGCGTTCTCCAGGCTGGATCGCCGCGGTCGCGGCGGCAATATCCATCTTTGCAAAGGAAATTCTTTACCGGTGGACGGTCAATACCGGAAAACGCATCAAAAGTCCGGCCATGATCGCCAATGCATGGCACCATCGGTCCGACGCCTTAAGTTCGATCCCGACCCTTGCCGCGGTCAGCGGAGCCATTCTTTTTCCGGCGTGGGCGTTCCTGGATCATGTGGGGGCCGCGCTGGTGTCGGTATTTATCATGCAGACGGCCATGGTCATCATCTGGCCCGCCGTACGCGAATTTATGGACCTGGCCGCGCCCGAAGCCATCTGCCGCCGGATCCGAACGATTTGCCTCACTCATGACCATGTCCGGCACGTACACCGGATCCGCACCCGCTACATCGGACTGAGTATCCAGTGCGACCTGCATATCCTGGTCGACGGCGGCATGACGGTTTCAGACGGCCATCATATCGCCGGCGTCGTCAAGAACCTGATCCTCTCCAGCATCCCCGACGTCATTGATGTCCTCATTCACGTGGAGCCCTTCAGTGAAGTACAGCCGGATGAAAAGTGCTGATACTAAGGCGAGCATAATTGTATGGACATCACTTTTACCAAAAATATCCAATATTACAATTGGTTAATTTTTTAAATCGCGGCACTTATTGAAAACCTAATGACCCAGAGTATCCGGTGGTATGCATGGATGAATCCTGTAAGCAAATGGTGGGCGAAGTTCATCCGCCGATACCGTGTGCGCCCGGGAAGCCCGAACGCATCGATGACGAGTACGTTAGAAATGGCGTGGCGGAGATATTCATGGAAGTGGAGCCATTGACCGGAAAGAGACATGTTGAGATAACGGAACGCCGCACCAGAAAAGACTGGGCCATTCAAATCAAACAGATGCTGGATGAGCGCTATCCTCATGCGACCAAGGTGCGACTGGTTATGGATAATTTGAACACGCACAACTCCGCCTCTTTTTATGACATCTCGGATGTCCAGGCGGCGGACCTGATTGAAGATCTGTCCCCTGAAATGGCCGCGGCGATTCTTGAAAAACTGGACAGCGACCATCTTGTCGATGTCCTGGGAGAAATTGATGGACAAAGGGCTGAAGCGATTCTTAGTGAGATGTATCATGAAGATGTCCGGGAAGCACGGCAGTTTCTGGAATATTCCAAAGACAGTGCCGGCGGTATCATGGTTTCTGAGTTTCTGGCTTACGCCTGGGACAAACGGGTGAGTGATATTTTAAAGGATCTTCAGAAAAACCGTGAAACTTATGCGGAATACAATGTTCAGTATTTGTATGTAATCCGAGAAGGAAACCGGCTGGCAGGGGTCCTGCGAATGCATGACATCCTGTTCTCCTCCCGTGACTCATTCCTGCGGGATGTAATGATCAAAAACCCTCTCAAGGTTAAGGTGGATACACCGCTTGAACAATTGCGGGAGTTTTTTGAAAAACACAAACTGTTCGGTGTGCCTGTGGTGGATGCCAAGGAACAGATGATTGGTGTTGTTTTGCCGGAATCGGTTGAGGAGGCCTCAAACAAGCACTCGGTGCGTCAGTTTCTCGGCGTCAGCGGTATCATCGGCGGAGAAGAATTCAGGTCCATGCCGCTGATGATCCGTTCAGGCCGCCGGCTCTCATGGCTGAGCCTCAACATTGTATTAAACATCATGGCCGCAAGTGTTATCGCCATGTATCAGGACACCTTATCCGCTTTTCTTTACACGAGGACAATACTGAAAAATGAGCACATCCGTAGTCCGCTCGCTCCATGCGCGTGTTGACGGCCGGGGTTGGTTCAATAAAGATGGCAGTCCACGTTCCGGCCGTCAACGCGCCGGGATGACGGATAAGCATCGGCGCAGACCGGCATCGCTTCATGGCACCGCGGATGAAACGGGCATCCCGGAGGCGGGGCCGCGGCTGACGGCGGATCGCCTTTTAAGATGATACGGCCCGAAATCGTACCGCCGGGCACGGGCACGGCGGAAATCAGGGCCCGGGTGTAAGGATGCAGAGGATGATGAATCACATCTGATGTTCTGCCGGTTTCCATGATCCGGCCCAGGTACATGACCGCCACCCGGTCGGCGATATTGGCCACCACGCTCAGATCATGTGAAATAAAAAGATAAGACAGTCCATAACGCTGTTGCAGGGTCATCAAAAGATTGATGATCTGTGCCTGGATCGAAACATCCAGCGCACTGACCGCTTCATCGCAGACGATGAAATCCGGCCGCAGGGAGATGGCCCGGGCGATGCAGATTCGCTGCCGCTGTCCCCCCGAAAATTCATGGGGAAAACGAAACACCGCGTCTTCGGACAATCCGACCTCGCGCATCAGGCGACCGGCATGATCCTGACGGTCGCCTGATATCATTTTAAACCGGACCAATCCTTCGGTCACAATATCCATGACTGTCATACGGGGGTTGAGCGCGGACTGGGGATCCTGAAAAATCACCTGAATCCGTTTGCGAAGGGGATTCATCTGCCGACCCGTCAGGGCATGCACCGGCATGCCGTCGAAATGGATTTCACCCCCATCGGCTTTTTCAAGGCCCAGCAGCACTCTTCCCAGGGTGGTCTTGCCGCATCCGGACTCCCCGACAAGCCCCAGGGTCTCACCTTTGCACACATGAAGAGATATGCCGTCCAGCGCCCGGACATGATCAACGGTCTTGGAAAAGAGACCCCGTCGGATCGAAAACCACTTTTTCAGGTCAATCACTTCCAGCAAAGGGCTTTGCTTTTCGCCGGCGGCGGTATCCTCATCAATACCGGACAAATTGCCGAGTATAAACAAATCTCTTTTTACATCAATATGTTCAGGATGATTTTTCATTTGCTTCTTTACAATATTATCCATCAGTGCCGCCGGTCCCCGGCCCCATCAGGAAACAGGCCGCCTGGTGATCCTTTCCGCAATCATACAATGGCGGCTTTTCCATTTCACAGCGACTTCCCGCATGAGCGCACCGCTTGAGAAAATGGCATCCCTTTGGGTATTCCAGGGGCGAAGGCACCTGGCCGGGTATATCGGTCAGCCGGATTTTTTTTTCGGTCAGCCGGGGAATCGCATTTAACAGACCGATGGTGTAGGGGTGGCGCGGCCGTTCAAAAATATCGGTACGGGCGCCGGATTCGATGATCCGGGAAGCATACATGATCATGACCCGGTCGCACATCTCCCAGACCACGCCCATGTCATGGGTGATCAGGAGCATGGCGGTATGCCGCTGCTTCATCTCCTTTATCAATTCAAATACCTGGGCCTGGGTGGTGACATCCAATGCCGTGGTGGGCTCATCGGCGATGATCAGGCCCGGGGAAAGCATCAGGGACATGGCGATCATGACGCGCTGCTGCATGCCGCCGGAGAGTTGATACGGATAGGCGCTCATGCGACTGCCCGGGTCCGGAATACCGACCCGCCGCAGCCACGACTCGGCGGTTTTCCGGGCCGCCTCCCGGCTGATTTTCTGATGCAGTCGCAGGGTTTCGACCATCTGGCGTCCGATCCGGTGCAAGGGCGAAAGGGCCGACAGGGGTTCCTGAAAGATCATGCTGATATCGCAGCCTCTTATGCTGCGCAGTTTCGCCGGCGGCAGATCCATGAGATTCACACCGTTATAGGAGATACGTTCAGCCTCGATAAACCCTGGCGGTGATGGGATCAGACGAAGAATGCTCAAGGCCGTAACGGATTTGCCGCAGCCTGACTCTCCCACCAGACCCACGCTTTCGCCCCGAAAAATGTCAAAACTGACATCGTCTACGGCCTTGAAACGGCCTTCATCAGCTGTAAACCCTGCGGAAAGGTGCCGGACGGCCAGCGTGAGCTCCGGTTGCGGATCAGGGGCCGGCATCGTCGAGTCCTCCGGTTTCGACAGACGTACTATCATCATTCATACCTGGCAAATTGTTTCGGGTCATAGGCATTGCGCACCCCTTCCCCCACGAACACGCCCAGCAGCATCACGCTAAACAGGACCAGGGACGGATACAGGATCAGCCACCAGGCCCACCGGTATTCCTGGGCCTGATACAAAAGTTCCCCCCAGCTCGGCGTTGGCGGCGGCAGGCCGAATCCGAGATAATCGAGGGCCGCAAGAGCCCCGATTGCACCGACCAGGGAAAACGGAAAAAACGTAATCACCGGCACCAGGGCGTTGGGAAGGATATGCTTGAATATGATTTTATATGTCGGGATACCCATGCACTTGGCCGCCTCAACAAATTCCCGCTTGCGAAGATTTAAAAACTCAGCCCGGACATAATAGGAAATTCCAACCCAGTTGAAAACGCCGTAACAAAGGAGAAGCAGCGCAAAACTCCTGCCGTAGATGGAACCCATCAATATCATGACATACAGAAACGGCAAGGCGCTCCAGACCTCGATCATCCGCTGGGCCGTGATGTCGAACAGGCCGCCCCGATACCCCTGAAAAGCGCCTGCGACAATTCCGAGAACCATGGCGCAGCCGGCCAGGAGAAGACCGAATGTCAATGAAATCCGCAGACCGTAGAGAATCCGCGCAAGCACGTCGCGACCGGCGCTGTCGATTCCCATGGGATGCCCCTTGACCGGTGGAAACGGAAACCGGATGTCCTCCCTGACAAACGAAACCAGATACTGGCTGCCGCCGATGATCGTTCTCAGATCTTCCACCGGCCGGTCAAAGCGGTCTCGGACCCGATCCCGTATCATCCGGATGTCGGCCTCGGAAATTTTCCGCCAGAGATCGGAGTCCGGGACAATGATCCGAAGATCCGGATCAAACACAACCTCCCGGGCATTTTCGCTTAAATCCACGACTTCCGTAAACATCAGCCGGATGGTGTCGGGAGGGGACTCCCTCTGGCCAAAGGTGGACAGAAAAACCCGGTAGGGGTTTCCGCGGCGGTCTTTAACCGAAAATTCGGCAAGGGGGGCTGCCCGGTTCATGAAACGTGCGCGTAGGGCATCATGAATGCCCGTGGGCAGATCGAATAAATCCTCCAGACTTTCCCGGTCACTGGCGATGGCCTGTCCGCCGGTGAAAAAGTCAAACAGGTGGGACCGGACAATGGTGAGGTCCGCGCGAATGTCCGCGGTTCCGATACGCGGTTCCGGCACCAGGCGGACACGGACTTCCCCGGCTATCGGCAAATCAGCCGGATCCATGATATCGGTAGGGCCATGCGAAAAAAACGGAAAGATCATGCGATTATCCGGATGATCGCGGAACACAGGAGTCTGTTGCAGCTGTTTGTAGTCCGGCCGGGTATGCCGGCCGCTGCCCGTGAAAACATCCTCGGGATAATATCTAAAAATCGGAAAATAGGACCGGCCGTCGTAACGGACATAAAGCGGCACACTGTTGCAGATCAGCTCGGCGCCCAGGCCGAGGCCGTAGAGACCCACAAGTATCCAGAAGGACCAGTAAGCCCTTTTCATGGATTTAAAACGCGAGAAGCGTTTCCGCGCCACCGGATTGCGTATGAACCGTAGCATCTCGGGCTAATTTTCCTGAAAATTGATCCGTGGATCGATGAGAACATAGAGCAGATCAGAAAAGATATTTCCCAGAAGTCCCAGGATGGATGTCAGGGCCAGAATGCCCATGAAAACGGGATAATCCCGGCCGACAATGGCCTCGAGGCTCAATCGCCCCATGCCGGGGATCTCGAATACCTGCTCGATGATCACCGATCCTGCAAACATCACCGTCAGAATCCCGCTCATGCCGGTGGCGATGGGGATCAGAGCGTTCCGGAATGCATGGCCCCATACAGCGCGCCTGAAACTCCCCCCCCTGGCAATAACGGTCCGGACATAATCCCTGCCGATCTGTTCAATGAGCGCGTTCTTCATCAACAGGGTCAGGACGGCGAAATTGCCGATGACATAACATAACACCGGCAGAAACATGTGCATGAAAATATCTGCGACCTGACCGGTAAAAGGCATCTGATCGAAATTTTCCGATCGAAAGCCCGATGCCGGAAAAATATCCCACATGCCCTCCACCGTGTCGCAAAGCATCATCTTGAGCACCATGCCAAGGGCAAAGGCCGGGATGGCGTATCCGACGAAAACCACGACGCTCGATCCCAGGTCAAATACGCTGTTATGACGCAGGGCTTTGGCGATGCCAAGCGGGATGCAGACCAGATACGAAAGCACAAAACCGGCGATGCCGAAAATAAGAGACACGCGGAATCTTTCCCGAATAAGCTGCCAGGCGGTTTTGTCCGGAAACCGGTAGGATGGCATGTTCATGCCGATCCGCTCCACGACCAGCCAGTTCCAGTAGCGCCGGTAAAAGGGCCGGTCAAAGCCGTAATATGCTTCGATTTCACGCCGCTGTGCTTCGGTGATGGAATAGGCTGCACCGGCGGCCCCAGTGGCCCCGGGTGATTCATGGGCGCCGATGCCTTTCATGGACATGATGGCCTGTTCCACCGGTCCGCCGGGAACGAACTGGATGAGCAGAAAACATAGGATCGTAATCCCGATAAATGTGGGAACGGTCAACAGCAGTCGCTTAATGAAATAATCGCGTCGTTCCATGTGTATGCACCAAACATTCATGAAAGAAATTTTTTCGCCCCCGAGGATGAAAATTGGGAGTAAGATGGGGACAGGCAGGAGGCGTTCCGCCAGAGGTCGAAACATTTTTAGCAGGTTAACACTCTGCAACCAAACGGACCCGCTGCTCCGGCCCGTACCCTCGAATGTTTCGTATCATATGATGATGCAGAACGCACGATAAAAAGACCTTTATGTTCGTTTCTCAGTAAGCGTTTAATAAACCGCAGTCTCCTCAGCCCGTTCAATCTGTTCAGGCGTGAGATGTTGCGGCAGCAGGGCCTTATAGTCGGATGCCGTGGATGCCAGCGGCAGTCTTGAAAAAAGATAGCGAAGATAAAACGTAACCGGTAAATTAACCCCATCTTCACAGGCGTAATTTTCCATGTCATGATGTCGTCAACTAAAACAGCAAAGGAGACGACAGCCATGACAACAGCCCTTTCCCGCGAAGCCGAGCTTGCCGAAAAACGCCGGTATTGGAAACAACATATCGACGAATGGCGGGCCGGCGGACAGACACAGGTCAGTTACTGCAGAAATCATAACTTATGCCGGCATCGGTTTCAATACTGGAAAAAGCGATTTCACGCGCCGGAGCCACCGCCAACCTTTATTGAGTTTCCGTTTCGCAACACCATGTCAGCCAGACACCCGACCGGGTCATTATGCCTGATGGTGGGCGGGCGATTCCGGATTGCCGTTGAAC
>CAYZXZ010000127.1:0-3894 GCA_964481615.1 uncultured Desulfobacteraceae bacterium
CATGCACGTTGTGGTTAAGGTGATGCTCCATGGTTAACTTTACAAAGTCAAATTAATCGTACGCGCTTTTAATAAGCAATCCCTCGCGTTTTCCAACACTTCTTTGCCACTTGCCGGTCTCGACATATACCCACCTCCTTGATGGTGAGCATATTATAACACATTTGAT
The DNA here is from genome assembly GCA_964481615.1 of uncultured Desulfobacteraceae bacterium. GTDB lineage: Bacteria > Desulfobacterota > Desulfobacteria > Desulfobacterales > Desulfosalsimonadaceae > SURF-33. The sequence goes on from CAYZXZ010000127.1 coordinate 170, forward strand.
TTAGAAATGGAATAATACCATAAAAAGAGAGTACTTGCGGAACAGATGAATTTATTTATTGCGCGCTTCCAGTTCTTCCCAGCGGGCATAGGCGATTTCAAGCGTGCTTTCCAGGTCACGTTGCCGGGCCGTCATCCGGGAAATGGTCCGGGCATCGTTCTTGAAGAAATCCGGGGCTGACATCTGTTCAAAAATCCCGGCCAGCTCCAGCTCCATGGCTTCGATCTCTTTGGGCAAGCCCGCAAGTTCGCGTTTTTCCATGTAGCCCATTTTATTGCCGCCCGCCAGGGGCACGGGTTTTGATTTCGCCTTTGGCTTTTCCGGCTGTTTTTTCGGCATGACTACTGGTTTGCGCTGTCGGAGCCAGTCGTCATACCCTCCGATGTATTCCCCGATCCTCCCATCGCCCTCAAATACCAGAGTGCTGGTTACCACGTTGTTGAGAAACGCGCGGTCATGGCTCACCAGCAGGAGGGTTCCGGTATATTCGAGCAGCAATTCTTCCAGAAGTTCGAGGGTATGGATATCCAGATCATTGGTGGGCTCATCCATGACCAGCAGATTGGAGGGCCGGGTGAAAAGCCTGGCCAGCAGGAGCCGATTGCGTTCACCGCCGGACAGAGTCTTTAAGGGGCTGCGCGCCCGATCCGGGGTAAACAGAAAATCCTTGAGATAGCCGATGACATGCCGCCGGCGGCCGTTGATTTCGAGAAATTTATTGCCGTTTGCGATATTGTCCTGAACGGTTTTTTCCTCATCGAGTTGTTTACGGGTCTGATCGAAATAGGCGATTTGAAGATTGACCCCATGCCGCACGGTTCCCGCATCCGGCGCGAGCTGTTTGAGCATCAGGTTCAGCAGGGTGGTTTTGCCGGTTCCATTGAGGCCAATAATGCCCACCCGGTCGCCCCGCATCACCGTGACGTTGAAATCTTGCACCACCGGTTTTTCGTCCCAGGCAAAGGAAACGTCGACGGCTTCGAGCACCAGCCTGCCGGTTCGCTCAGCTTCCTGAAATTCCATTCTGGCGCTGCCTGAGCGAACGCGCCGGTTCCGCCGCTCCTGCCGCAATTGCATGAGGGCCCGTACCCGGCCTTCGTTACGGGTGCGCCGGGCCCGGATCCCCTGCCTGATCCACACCTCTTCCGCCGCCAGTTTTTTGTCGAACTGATGATGGTGTTCAGCTTCCACGGCCATCAGATCGGCTTTGCGTTGAAGGTAGGTCGCATAACCGCAATCCCAGGAGATGATCCGGGACGTATCGATCTCTATGATCCGGGTGGTGATTTTTTCCAGAAACGCCCGGTCATGGGTCACAAACACAAGGGTTCCGGCAAACTTTGTCAGCAGCGATTCCATCAGGTCTATGGACGGGATATCCATATGGTTGGTGGGCTCGTCCAGGAGCAGCACGTCCGGGACACCGGCCAATACACGGGCCATCAGTGCCCGGCGTTTCATTCCCGCGGAAAGGATTTCAAACTCAGCGGCCGGGTCCAGTTGAAGCTGAGTCAGAATTTTGTCGACATGGGCCAGCCGTTGCCATACATCCTGATCTCCGGCTTCATGTTCTTTTCCGGAAGCAATCATTGTAGCGTTTTCAATTCCCCCGGCAGCCACGTCATAAATCGTTCCGCACATCCGGGGCGGGATTTCCTGGCAGAACGCGGCGATCCGGATGCCGTGGGCGCGATAAATTTCGCCGTGATCCGGAACAACTTCGCCCTGTATGATGCGCAACAGCGTGGTTTTGCCTTCCCCGTTTCTGCCTACCAGACAGACCCGCTCACCAGGTTCGATGTTAAGAGAAATCCGGTCAAACAGCAGTTGTCCGCCATAGCCCACGCTCATATCGCGAATTCGAATCAGTGTCATGTTTCGTGTTCAATCAATCCTGAATGGTTATGATATAATGGTTTACACCGACATCTTATGCCGGGGGTATTTGTTTAAAGGGCATCCGAAGGCCGACTGCCCTGGCCCGGTGAGCGTCGCCCTGACGATTTCTTTCATCCGATATTCTTATCTTTTTTCCCGACACCCGATCGAAGGGAAAGGGAGATTCGCCGCCTGTCAATGTCCACCGCAAGAACGGTAACCGTGACTTTTTGCCCTACCTTGACAATGTCCGCAAAATTTTTCACAAACCGGTCCGCCATCTGACTGACATGCACCAGGCCGTCCTGGTGAACGCCGACATCCACAAATGCGCCAAACACCGTGATATTGGTCACGATACCGGGCAATTTCATGCCGGGGAGCAGATCTTCAATTTTTTCGATCCCGTCCGCAAACGCGAATGCCTCGAATTTTTCCCTGGGGTCGCGGCCGGGCTGGGCCAGTTCCGCCATAATATCGTTTAAGGTGGGCAAGCCGACCCTGTCGGTCACATACCGTGATATGTTGATTCGATCCCGGCTCTCCGGCCGTTTGATCAAATCCGTCACGGTGACGCCCGCTTTTCAGGAGCTTTTTTTTTGTATCAAAAAAAATGGACGGTGAGTTTTAGCCGAACTCAGCCGCCCGCAGAACAAAGAGCCTGTATGTCTCAACAAACCAGCGCTATGATAATCTGGCTATCCGTCAAACTCAAACAAATTTTCAAACACGGTTTTAAACAGGCAGCATGACGGTGAAGGTGGTGCCCTGACCCGGAGTGCTGTCAACAAGGATGTCGCCGCCGTGCTCCTTGATGAAGCCGTAGCAGACCGACAGGCCCAGGCCCACACCCTTTACGCTGGACTTGGTGGTAAAAAAACTGTCAAAGATTTTGTCCAGATGATCTTTGCGGATGCCGACGCCCGTATCGATGAACTGGATGTTGACGAAACCGTCCTTTTCAAAAGTCTTCACCGTGAGGGTGCCGCCTTCAGACATGGCGTCCCGGGCGTTGGCGATCATGTTCAGAACGACCTGGCGCAACTGGTTGGTGGAAGCCACCACCAGGGGAAGGGTCGCAGGAAATTCGGTATGCGTTTTGATATCGTGCTCCTGAAGCTGTTTCTGGTGCAGCATCAAGATTTCGTCGATGACCGTATTGACGTTAAGCGGTTTTTTCTCCTCGTGCTCGGGCTTGGAAAACGACAACATCTTCCGGAGCATATCGGCCAGCCGGACGATCTCGGAAAGGGACATGTCCAGCAGTTTCCGACGCCGGTTTTCGGGTGGAATCTCGGTTTTGAGAAGCTCCAGAGTGTTCATGATGCCGTAAAGCGGGTTGTTGAGTTCATGGGCGATCTGCGAGGTCAGGCGGCCCATGGCCGCCAGTTTCTCGGAATTCAAAAGCTGCTCCTGAGTGTTTCTGAGGGTGCGCTCCATTTCCATCCGCTCGGTCAAATCCACGAATGAGCCCACGGTAGCCGCTTCGTTGCCGTCATCATCATAGATCATGGCCGCCGAAAGGCTGCCTTCCACGCTTTTTCCGTCTCTGCGGACATAGACCACCGGCTGGGAGCGGAACATGCCCACGCCCCCATGCTCGGGACCGCGGATCGCCTTCATGATTTCATAGGCTATGTTCTCCGGGTAAATCCGTGTGATGTTCATCTTGCCGATGACTTCCTCGGCGGGATATCCGAGGGTCTCCTCGGCGGCCCGGTTCCAGATGATGATATTGCCTTTCAGGTCTGAGGCCATAATGGAGTTGGGTGTGCTCTGGATGATCTTATTCATAAAATCATGGGCTTCGCGGAGTTTTCTCTCCATCTGGTATCGCTGGGTCTGAT
>CAYZXZ010000127.1:3904-8511 GCA_964481615.1 uncultured Desulfobacteraceae bacterium
CATACCCGATGATGTTTCCCTGAAGATTATACCGCGCATGACTGGTGAGCATCACCGGAATCGGATTGCCGTCCCTGCGCTTGAACTGAACCTCGTAATTCATGACTTTCCCGTCTTGTTCGATCATCTCCTGGAACATCTGGCGATCATCGGGAAACAGATACAGGTCGCAAATGATGTCGATTTTAAGGAGTTCATCCTTGCTCGGGTATCCGAGCATATTCAGAAAGGACTGGTTGGCGTCGACGAATTTTCCCTCCTTGGAGCTGATATAAACGCCCACCGCTACATGCTCGAACAGTTTGCGGTATTCCTCCACCGATGCCCGGAGCCTGTCTTCCTGCTGCTTCCGGCGGGTCACATCCCGGTAGATGGCCAACTTGGCGATGCTGTCGTCCGGGTACTGAAGTGGAAACTCGGTCAGAGCGAAGGTTTTATCCACTTTTGCCACATAGAGTTCCCTGTGCTGACGTTCGCCCTTAAAAATGACATCTGCTCGGCACCAGGGACAAATGCTGTCGGAGTTGTTGATGACCTCGTGGCATTTTCTGCCCGCACCGTCGCCGAACATGTCGATCATCCGCTGATTCATGAATTCAACCTTGAAATCCTGGCCGATCACGTAAATACCTTCTTCGATGGTATCTAAGATCGCAGTCAGCATTGAACGTTCTTTATCCATGCGCAGCCTCGCTTCGTTATCCTCGTTGCCGGAAAAATTCATTCTTTTTTCTTCTTTTATTTCAAATCCTTTAGAATGTCAACGCGCAACCCGCGACAAACCCCGACATCGCTCAATCTGAAGGAACGTAACAATCCGGATCAGGGGTGGAACCGGCGGTCCGGAGGGATAGACCGGTTCATGCGACCGGTCCGGTAGGGCTCGATATCGATGGAAACAAATAAAAACCCTATTTGCCGGAATTTTTCGAAAATGGCGGCGCGGATCGGCGATGGAAGGATTTTTTCAAAATCATCATCCGACACTTCGATTTTTGCCAGCGCATCATAATGCCGGACCCGATGCCCTGCAAACCCGCATTCCGACAAGACCTTTTCCGCGTCGCGGATCATCGCCAGCTTTTTTTCTGTTATGGGATGATCATAGGGAATCCGCGTGGCCAGACACCCGGATGATGGCTTGTCCCAGGTGGACAACCCCATGCGCCGGGACATCTCGCGCACATCGGACTTGGTCAGGCCGGCAGCCAGCAGCGGCGCGGCAAATCCCAGTTCTTCGGCGGCTTTCATGCCGGGACGGTAATCTCTGCAATCATCGGCGTTCGCGCCGTGGGCCGGATGCAAGATGCCGAGGTCTAAAGCTGCATTCCGGATCCGTGAAAAAACGATTTTCTTGCAGATATAGCATCGGTCCGGCGTATTGGCCGTAAACGCGGGCATCTGCATTTCACCGGCATGAACCGTGACATGCCGGATGCCCCGTTTCTGGATAAAATCAACAGCGTCTTTTACATCATCTGTCGGATGGACCGGCGATACAGCCGTGACGGCCACGAGCGATTTTTCGTCAGACAGGACTTCCTGGGCCACGGCCAGCAGCAGCGTGCTGTCCACACCGCCGGAAAACGCGACCGCTAATGAAGGATATCGACCCAGTTCAGCCCGAAGACGCGAGATTTTGGCTTCCATCGATATATCCATTACCATTATGCTTCCAAAACGGCACTGCCGGAGAAAAAAACATTATTACGGGAGATCCGGCCCACGGCTAAAAAAGGGTTTACAAAAATGAACGCTTCGACTATAAATTTTATTTTATATATCGCGCAATATCTAAAAAAAATATAGCAGATCACCCCAAACACTAAAAGAGGTTTTTTATGGGAAAAAAGAGTCTTACCAAATCAACCACAAAAAAAAAATCACCATCCCCTAAAAAAAGCGCCTCAAAACAAGCCGCGGCAAGCGCAATGCCACCTGAAACCGCTGAAAAAGCGGTAAAGGCGCAAAAAACGCTCGCTTCTCCACCGAAACCAGCTAAAAAAACATTGACGGTCAGCCAACTGCTGCGACTGTCCTTCGGCACATGGGCACCGGAAACACCGTATGCGCCTCCGTCGGATGCCACCGCTATCGCGACCTATACGTCCCCTCCCTTTTTCGACGGTAAAACCCCGGAGGAAATCCAGGCAATAAAGGCCCTGCTGGCACGGCAATTCGATTTGACAGCCGCACCGGAGCCCAGTGCCCCGGCGACACCGCCGGCAGAGGAATGTCCACAACCACAGGAAATATCGCCGGTGGAGGAAGCAGCTCCGTTGGAGGTGGCACCGCCTGCGTCGGCATTAGAGCAAAAGCCCACAACGCCAGCCGAACCAGCAGCGGAAGACGCAGTCACAGCCTCGGAAACCGAACCTGCCGCGGCATCTGAACCGGAACCAGAAGCCCCGGCTGAACCGAAAACGGCGCCGGAACCCGAAAAAATCCCTGAGCCTGTTACAGAGGTTGAAAAAACGGCTACCCCGATTCCCGAAACTCCCGCGGTTCCCGAACCTTATATTCCGGCCGGTCATGTCTGCGCCCAACCGCCGGATGAGAGAGAACCCCCAAACAACGCCCTGCGCATGCTCATCGGCGGCTTGGCTTTTATTTTCGGACTTCTGCTGATTGCCAGTGTTCTGAATTCAAACAATTACTATCTCAAACCCACGCCGGCCGGACTTGAAATATGGCGCGGCAAATTCTCGCCCAAAGGAAAAACACTGGTGGAAACCGTTCCGGCCATGACGCTGTCGGCGCCGGTTCAGTCCTCATATGACCGCAAACAGGCCATGACGGTGATTTTTGATTATTACATGAAAAAAGCCACCGAACATGCGGCCGTTATCGGTGAACCGGATTTCGCCGCCATTACCAGTTTTCTCGAGAATGCCAAAACATCAGCGCCCACCCCGGCCCAGACAGGTATCGCCGACACCCGTTTGCGAATGATCACGGCCAAGTCTCTGATATCTAATGCTGATAAGGCAATTTCTAAAAAAACATCGCAAAATATCGATAAGGCGCTGACGTTTCTGCATGAAGCCGCCGGACTGGCGACGGACCGGACCCAGCAGCAGTTGATCCGGGTTAAAATCGATGAACTGACGGCGATAAAAGCGGAAAAGGAAGCCGGGACAAAACCCGCCGCCCGGGAGGAAACGCCCGCCCCCGATAAAAAGGCGGAGTGATTCACGCCGGTCCGACCGGTTTTGATATTTTCATAGATGGAGACAACAGCGGATGTGCCGCGCATGAAATGGCGGCGCATCCGTTCAATGATCTGAGTTTCCAAGCGGTATGGTGGCCGTAAGCGCCGTTCCATTGACAGCGTCGGATGTGATGGCAAGATGGCCGTTGAAAAAACGGATCCGTTCCCTCATCCCCATGATGCCGTAAGCGCCGGCAGGCGGTTCATCGGCGTTTTCCATGCCCGATCCGTTGTCTTTGATGGTAAGTTCGGCATTGTCATCCGTAGCGGAGAGATTTATGGAAACCTCCGTGGCGCCGGAATGCCGGACGATATTGGTCAAAGCCTCCTGGGTGATCCGGAAAAGGGCCAGTTCCCGGTCCGGATCGATCTTGAAGTCATCTACATCGATGTTGATCTTTATGTTGATGCGGTTCTGCTTCATCAAGTTTTCCGTAAACCATTCAATGGCTGCTTCCAGGCCGAGGTCGGAAAGAGGACCGGCCCGAAAATCCGATATCATGATCCTAATGGATTGAATCATCCGATCGATGGTTTCTTCGGCCGAGGCAACGGTTTCGGTTAGCAAGCCGTTATGCCCGGGAAATTTTTTGCGCAACGCGGCCAGGCTCATTTTCATGGCGATGAGCGTCTGTCCCAGATCGTCGTGTATTTCCCTGGCGATGCGCTTGCGCTCTTCCTCAAACGCCCTCTGGAGATATCCCGACAGATTTCGAAGCTTTTCCCTAGACCGGTGAAGCGCTTCTTCGCTTTCCGTCAGCTTGATGGTGCGCTCCTCCACAAGTTTTTCCAAGTGCTCCCGATGCAGGCGCAACTCATCTTCGGCTTTTTTACGTTCCGTGATATTGGTATGCACGCCGACGATGCGCCTGACAATTCCCTTATCATCCTTTACCGGATAGGCCCGAAGCAGGATGTTTAGAATCCGGCCGTCGCGGCCGTACATGTTAACCTCTCCGTTCCATGGCTGTCCCCCCATAATGGCGGCAAAAACCTCCCGGCCGACTGACGCATCAACATAAAGCGTACTCGGCGGATCATTGCCGATATCACCGAAGAGATCATCAAAGGACTTATTCTGATAATAATGCCGGCCTTTGGCGGTTGACATACCTACGGCATCCGAAGAAGCTTCCACTGCCTGCTTGAAAACCATAAGATCTTCATCGCCGCAATTTCCGGCATGGGTGGCGGCAGATAGCCTTTTCAACTCCGCATTTTTGCCTTCCAGTTGCCGTATCCGTTGTTCCAGTTGTTCAGACTTCGTTTTTGTCGCCATCTCTATCCGTATATCGGCCGCCATGCCATGCGGGCCCGGCCGGAAAAATGTTGATTGGTGTCTATTTAATACCTGAATTTTGCACAAAACTCCCCGCCAGCAGCATGTGCCGTTAAA
>CAYZXZ010000128.1:0-8484 GCA_964481615.1 uncultured Desulfobacteraceae bacterium
CCGAAAGAACTGGTTGTTTGCCGGTCATCCCAACGGCGCCCATGCCAGCGCGGCCCTGTTTTCCCTGATCGAAACCGCCAAAGCCAACGGACTGAAGCCATACTTTTATCTGCGCTATCTTTTTGAGAGGCTGCCGCTGGCGATGACAGAATCCGATTACAAAAATCTTCTACCGCAAAACCTCAAACCGGAACAAATCGAACTTGCCGCGGGAAGTGCGGTTTATTAACCGCTTACTGCCACCGGATTTTAATTTCTTCAACATGGTTCACGCAGCAGACGAACGCATCCCTGTTGATGCGCTCCGTTTCGGGGCCGATGCCGTATACGAATTGCTCCGGCGATACGGGGCTACAGAAAATTGACCTGCTGAACACATTCCTTCTCCATGATCCGCTTTTTGATCTTCTCCTGCACTCCCGGATCGACGATGGGTCGGACCTGGGAGACGGGCCGTCCGTCAGTATCCGTTTTAAAACTCCATTTTTGGATCAGGCCGGGGACATAAGCATAGGCGCATCCGCCGTATCCACAACAGGTGGAATCAAATACCGCCACCCCCACCAGGTAAAAGACCTCGTCTTCGCCCAGCTTCAGCCGATCCGACTTTGTAAGGGTGTAATGCCCCCCGATGGCGGTGATCGGCGTCATCAGTTCGGGATGGACAAATTCAATCACACCGTTGTTTTCACTTAGCGTCACGGGATTCTCCTGGATCGTCTTGCCGGTCGCTCCATATTATTCCATTTTGCATTCAAGATGTCATCAAGGCGGCGAGGAGTAGGCAACGCAGGCTTACTTTTGTAAGTTGAGGAGCCGACGACGCAGCCAACGCGGATGCCGCTTGAATGCGAATTGGAATTAGCGGGCCATCTCCATTTCATGGATTATGGGACAAAGCTGCATGAAGCGTTCGCGAAACACCTCCACACGCTTTCTGTTTACGCCCAGATCCGAATAGCCGATGCGGGACGCGGACCGGACATGAATAAGCGGGGCTGCATCATCAAAAAAAAATTCCATGTCATCGACAAACCGGAATATCATAGAACGGAATTCCGCATGGATGTAGTTGTCATGGGTGGTCACCACTCTGGCGCGGGGGGATTCGTTCAAAATGGAAAGGACCGCATCCCATGCCTGTTTGCGTGTCACGGTGTATCGGAGCGGTTCCACAAAGCGCGAAGGATCCGCTTCATGGGAAGAAATGCAATTGGGAGAGGAAGGGCACGGCATCAGCCGATCGTTGTATATGCCGATTGGAGACTTCCCGCAACCGGCCAGGACGGCACCTGCTGTCACAAATATTAAAAGGTAAAGAAGTTTCCGTAAATACCTTTGCTTCGTATTTTTCATGATACGCGCCTCCTGATGCCTGACAGGTTGTTACCGTCAATCCCTTCTTGCCATGCGTATGGTTTTATGGCTAATCTATGATACACGGTAAGTGAATTTTAAATCATTTTTTCAAAAGGAGGCGCCATGAAAAAACAGGAACTCGAACTGCCCGTCATGAAATATTTCGCGGAAAACATCAACCTCCAGAAATACTGGGACATCGCCAGGGAATGCGCCAAAGACATCTGCAGCCTTAATTTCGACCAAATCATATCGGGCGGCTTTGAAATGCCGCCGGCGGCGGAAATGAAACAAAATCTGGCCGACAAAGTGCCCTACGAGTTTGATGCTTCCGATTTCATGCAGAACGGCCCCATCGACTTTTCAGGATTTGATGAGAGCAGCGTCAATGAGACGATGGCCAAGATCGAAGCCATTTACCGGAAATTTCATGACGCCCAATCCATGGTCGTGGCCAGGGCCGCCTGCAACGTGTGCGACAACCTGGTCAACAATGTTAAAAAGGAAATCCGTCAGATCAAGGAAAAATACCTGTCAAAAGACACCAAGTGACGGGGTTCCCCAACGGCATCGCTGTTGAACTCCCATGAAAAGACCGACACAGGGAACTTCCCGGAAAAATACGGGCGGCACGGACAGGGTACAAGTTCAACTAAAACGTGATTTTGCCCGTTCAAACGCGTCCTTGATCCCGCTCCAGATATTGTCCACGCCGGATTTGACTTCTTCCCAGTTGTCGTCTGCGGCATGGCGGACGTCCTCGAGTTTCAGGCGGACCTCTTCTAAGCGTTCGCGCAGATCATCGATGTAGTTTTCGACTTTCACGCTCGTATTCACCTGCGCCTTTTTGGCTTTCATTTTCAAGTCATCGATCTGTTGGTTCCATTCCTTGAGCAGAGCCTTCTGTTTTTCCAGAAAATCTTTTTTCCCCGTCATGATGTATCCTCCTTTGACCAGATGCGTTGGATTGAGGCGCCTATTTGAAATAATATAGAACTGTTACTGAAAATGCAAGGGTTTGTTTTCAGCATTGATTTCATCCTGGTTGCAGCTGCGTTCATTCATCTGGCAACAAGGAGGATCATCCGGCTTTAAACAGAATCAGAGCCGCACCGGAAAACATGATCAGTGTCCCGGCCAGTCGCATGGGAATATTTTCTTCGTTGAAAAAAAGCCCGCCGTATATCACGCCGAAGACGATGCTGAGCCGCTTGATGGATATCATATAGACGGCCTTGGTCATGGAAATGGCAAAACCGTGGCAGAGGATATGCACAAACAACAAGAGACCGGCCATGACGCCCCGAACCGGAAAATCCAGGGCGCGGATCAGCCGTATGTTGCCGGAAAGTGAAAAGACAACCGCCAGCAGCACACTCAGGACCGCAAAAAACGACATCTGGAAAAACATCACCGACGAATGGACAATGGCCACCTTGCCGATCACCGATGAAAAGCTGAAAATAAAGGCCACCATAAGCATGATGCCGGAGCCCTTCTCCTTAAACATTGCTTTAAAGGGCGCAAAAACCGAATACCGGCCGATATCCAAATGGAGGACGTAGCTACCGGCGCAAACGGCCAAAATGCCGAAAATGCCCCATCTGTCCGGAGTTTCTTCCAGAAAAATAAAACCCGTTCCGATCATGAAAATCGGCGTAAAGGCGAGATATGGAACGGTCAAAGACAGCGGCGATATCCGTATGGCCTTCATATAGAGAATAAATGGCACCGCGTTAAGCGGCAGGCTGACGATAAAGCTCCAGAAAAAGACGGCATCCAGGGGAGGCGCTGGAATAAAAATGAGCGCGACCGCCGTGAGCGGCAAAGCGTAAAGCAGGGGGAAAACAAACATTTCATAAGCGTTGAAACAGGAAAACCACTTCTTCACCCAGGCGTCCTGGGAAGCGGCGGCCAGCGCGGTCAGGAGGGAAAGGAAAAACCAGGTCATTTCGCACCCAAGGGATCGCCCTCTCCCGGACTTGACAAGATGATTTCAATGATAATAAAGTCATCAGACAATGTCATGCCGCCAACCCATGATTCACCGCCCGGATGCGCGCATCGCATAAAAAACATATCCTACTATGAGAAGGAGATCGTGATGCCCATATATGAATTCAAATGCTTAAAATGCAATGAAGTCACTGAAATGTTGGTTAAAAGCAGCCAGGACCAGTTGGAAATGGCCTGCGCCAAGTGCGGTTCCGAAAACCTGGAAAGGGTGATCAGCACTATTAATTTCAGCATGGGCGGCGGTTCCAAATCCGCCGGAGGGTCCACTCAGACTCGCTCCTGCGGCAGCGGTTCCTGCACCACATATGACATTCCCGGACCCAGCCGTTAAAGAAGTCGCTGACGGTTTCCTTGTTTATCGATCGGATGGGCGCGTCAATATCGGCGGAAACCAGCACAGCCGTTATATTGTCACTGCCGCCGTTTTCAAATGCCGCATGAATCAAGCGATCGACCGTCTCCTGTTCATCTATGCCCGATGACAGAATGACGGCGATATCCGCGTCGCTGACCTCCTTTGTCAGCCCGTCGCTGCAAAGCAGGATCTGTTCGCCCTGGTGCATCACTTCCCTGATGGTGTCCACTTTGATGCCGTCCGTTTCCGTGGCGCCAAGAGCCTGTATGATAAAATTCTGATGACTGTGCTGATCGGCCTCGGATGCGGCAATCACCCCCTGGTCCACCAGATATTGGACATAGGAATGGTCCTTTGTGAGCTGCTTTAAGTCCGTCCCATCCCATAAATATGCCCGGCAGTCCCCTACCCATGCGATCTCGCAGTCATGACGATTCATCTTCAGGGCCACCACGGTGGTCCCCATGCCGGCTGGCCCTTTGCCGTCCCGGCTCGCCGCCAGGATGGCGCTGTGGGCTTCCTCGATGGGAGCGGTCAGAGATTGCCCGCTCCTGATTTTGTCGACGATAACGTCCCCTGCGATGGCGCTTGCAACTTCTCCGCCCTGGTGACCGCCCATGCCATCGGCGACCACCCAGAGCCCCAGTTCCGGTTCCGCGCGAAAACAGTCTTCGTTATATGAACGAATTTTGCCGGTATCCGTACCTGCGCCATAGTCATATCGCGACATAAACATCTCCCGCAACGCCAAAAACGCGAATAGATGAATCGGGTGAATTGCCGTATGATCCTGTCTCGCCCATCTTTCGACTGACTCTATCTAAAAATAAAATAAAAATCAATGCAACATATCGGCATCATACCGGGGGATCATATCCGGGTCGGGCATATGCCGGCCCTTTACAGATTGTCAAGCCGGATCATGGCGGATAATCAATGACACAAAACGAGCAATTCGACTCTTTCGATGGGGTCATCAATGATATTCTTATAAAAATATTGTACAAAATCAGGCGGGTACGAACATTATAAATAAAATTTGACGGATGACGATCTATCAACTTTAAACCGGATCTATCAGAATATCGATAAGCTGAATCGGATGAGACTGATTCGCAAAAACATCGATTTCATCATTTCGGAATAAATCCGCCGACAAGGAGCGGATGAAATATTGTCGCCTTCACGATTTCTCCCAAGCTTAAAACTTGACACTATCGGCAATTAATGCAATAAATTCATAAAAAAGGCATTTTTCCATTCCTGCACAAAGAGACGTCGGATCCGGGCTTGGAGGGCAAAAGATGCAAACGGAATTACGAATTGAACTGTCGTTAAAAGACCGCGTTATCGAAACTTACACCTGCACCCAGCCCGAGGTCATAGTGGGCCGCGACCCCGCCGCAGACATCGTCATCAACAACCCGGGAATTTCCCGCCATCATATGAAATTTACAAAAAACGAAGGCGGGAACTATATCGTCACGGATCTGGGAAGCACGAACGGCATATTCTTAAACGGCGACCTGATCCAGGAAGAGCCCGTCCGTAACAACGATGTACTGGTCTTGGGCAAGTTCACGATGCGGGTCAATATTGAAAAGGAAGGCGCCCCCTGCCGTGCTCAGCCGGAAGCACGCCCCTCCGATGATATCGACGGCACCACGGTCCTGAGCAAAGAACAGATGGCCCGCATGATGGCCGATGCGAAGCTTCAATCGCCGGCCGCTGCAGCCGCAGCTCCTGCGGGAAAAACCCCAGCTTCAGCGCCGCCGGAAAAGGCATCGGACCTTCCCTTCGGAATGCTGATCATAGGAGGGATTATCCTGCTCATTATCGCCACCGTCTTCACCTTTTTCGTGTTATAATTCCATTTTGCATTCAAGATGTCATCAAGGCAGCAAGGAGGAGGAGGCGACGCAGGCTTGCGTTTTGTAAGTTGAGGAGCCGATGACGCAGCCAACGCGGACGCCGCTTGAATACGAATTGGAATAAGGTCAACCGGCCACATCCGCCAACACCTCCAGGCGATGTCCCTCCTCCGGGTCATGTTTGTGGTGGTTCATGTCATACATTCCCCACTTTCCGTGTGATTTTGACGCCCCAAACTAAATCAATTTATGCATGCCGTTCCCTTATTTTATCAACAGACGGATTTTTCCGACGGAGAAAATTTTGCACCAGCCATCTGAAATCCACGATCAGCTCAAAACATATTACGGCAAAATTCTTGGCGGTTCCCGGGACCTTAAAACCAGTGCCTGTTGCAGTGATGCGTCCATTTCCAAGGCGGTGAAAGCTGCTTTAGAAGAAATAGACGATGAAATTATCGAAAGGTTTTACGGATGCGGATCTCCCATACCGCCGGTATTAGAGGGCTGTACGGTTCTGGACCTCGGATGCGGAACCGGCAGGGATGTTTATATTGCATCCAAACTGGTCGGTGAAAACGGTTCCGTCATCGGTGTTGATATGACCGACGAACAGCTCGACGTCGCCAGGCGGCATATGGATGCCATGACCCGAAAATTCGGTTACAAACGTCCGAATGTGGATTTCCGGAAAGGATATATCGAGGATCTCACTGCATTACATATTACGGATGAATCCGTTGATGTCGTTATTTCCAATTGCGTACTGAATCTTTCGCCGGATAAAGTCTCCGTGTTTGAAGAAATTTTCCGTGTACTCAAGCCGGGCGGGGAACTGTTTTTCTCCGATGTTTTTTGCGGGCGAAGAATACCTGAACGGTTTAAGGATGACCCGATTCTTCATGGGGAGTGTCTTGCCGGCGCTCTGTATATTGAAGATTTCAGAAGACTATTAAATGCTCTCGGCTTCCCGGATTACCGGGTAACGTCAAAAAGGAGAATTTTCCTTAACAACCCGGAGATTGAAACCAAAATTGGCATGGTGGATTTCTATTCAATGACGATCCGGGCATTCAAGCTCAGCACTCTGGAGGATATTTGCGAAGATTACGGGCAAGTGGCGGTTTACCAAGGATCAATTTCCGATTGCCTCCATTATTTCGATCTTGACGACCATCATCGGTTTATCACCGGGAAACCCATGCTGGTATGCGGCAATACCGCCGCAATGGTTCAGGAAACAAGATATGCCCGACATTTCAAAGTATATGGTGGCAAATCAGTACACTACGGCAAATTTAATTGCGCGCCGGCACATGTAAAAGCGGAAAATCCGGCTGACGGGTCCAGCGGCGGGGCATGTTGCTAATAAGGCGCACCTGATTCCAATTGGCAAACCGGATAAAATCGAAAAACGGTGCTGCAATATCCATAGACGGTGGATGGACGGCGCAATGACGACGGATAAAAAGGAGACGTAATGGAAACCTATTATAATCCGGCCGATCTTCCCAAATTCGAAGAAATAGGAAAAAATGCGCCGGAACTGGCGAAAAAATTTTTTGATTATTATACGGCCGTATTTGCCGACGGCGCCCTCACGGAAAGGGAAAAAGCCCTCATCGCCCTGGCCGTGGCACATGCCATCCAGTGCCCGTATTGCATTGATGCCTATACAAAAACCTGCCTTGAAAAGGGTTCCAACCTCACTGAAATGACCGAGGCGGTCCATGTGGCAAATGCCATCCGGGGCGGCGCATCCCTTGTGCACGGCGTTCAGATGCGAAACATGGCCGAAAAAATATCCTTGTAAAGCCAAACGAAAAACCGGACCGGCGCATATGGATCATTTCAGTCAAACCATCCGCAAACATCATCTTCAGTTGACAAGGCATCAAACCGATATTTTGCAGATCAATATCGGCCTGCTCTGCAGCCAGAAATGCCGCCATTGCCACCTTGATGCCGGACCCGAGCGGCAGGAAAACATGGACGCCGAAACCGCCGCACAGGTGATTTCCTATGCCCAAAAGAACGGTTTTGACACCATTGATATTACCGGAGGGGCGCCGGAACTCAATTCGAATCTTCCGTATCTTGTCGAATCCCTTTCTCAAACCGCATCGAAAATAATGCTTCGATCCAACCTCTCTGTTCTTAACAAGGCTAAAAACGATCGCCTGATGGCATTAATGGCATCACATCGCGTCACCATTGTCGCTTCTTTCCCATCCCTGGATGAAGCACAGGCTGATGCGCAGCGGGGGGATGGAATGTTCCGGGCAAGCATCAACGCCCTGCGGGAATTGAATGATATGGGTTACGGGCGAAACGAAACGGGTTTGGATCTCAATCTTGTAGTCAATCCAACGGGTGCTTTTCTTCCGCCTTCCCAGGAGCAATCGGAAAAGCGATTCCGGGATGTGCTTCAAAAAAAGTGGGGAATCGTTTTTAATCATCTATACAGCTTCGCCAATGTGCCCATCGGCAGGTTCCGGGAGTGGCTGGAGGCTTCGGGTAATTTCGACGATTACATGGAAAAACTGGCAAAAGCCTTCAATCCCTGCGCGATTGAAGGCGTCATGTGCCGAACCCTTGTATCCGTCTCCTGGGACGGATATCTCTATGATTGTGATTTCAACCTGGCCGGAAACATCCCGCTGGGCGGAAGAAAGCGGGTTCATGTATCGGAGATGCCGGGGAAACCGGAGCCGGGTTCTCCGGTCGCCACCGCCGATCATTGCTATACCTGTACGGCCGGCGCGGGATTTACGTGAGGCGGGGCCATTAAAACCTGAGATCAGGTTGATTGGAGGGTATCGTAATAAGTAGTGTCTGACAGAAAACCCCGGTTTTTGGTTTTGGTGAGCGCAAAATTTTTTC
>CAYZXZ010000129.1:0-8484 GCA_964481615.1 uncultured Desulfobacteraceae bacterium
AGGGTCCGTAAACCGTAAAGAACCGAAGTCCCGTGCAGGGCAGACCATACAGGTGACTGTAAGTGTGGGCCATCAGCTCATTGGCTTTTTTGGTGGCCGCATACAGGGAGACAGGGTGATCGACATTGTGGTGAACGGAAAACGGCATGGTGGTGTTGGCCCCGTAAACCGAACTGGACGAGGCGAAAACCAGGTGCCTGACCGCATGATGCCGGCAGCATTCCAGGATATTGACAAAGCCGACAAGATTGGAACTGACATACGTATGGGGATTAGTCAGGGAATACCTTACCCCTGCCTGGGCCGCCAGATTGACGACCACGTCAAAGGGTTCAGGTACAAAAATTTTCCCCAGCGCTTCCAGATCGCAAAGATCCGTCCGGGAAAACGTGAAACTCTCGTAAGCTTCAAGCCGGGCCAGCCGATCCTGCTTCAACCCGATATCATAATAGTCGCTCATATTATCGATGCCGGTGACGCGAACTCCCGCATCGAGCAGATACCGGCTTAGATGAAAGCCGATAAAACCGGCCGCGCCGGTGACCAGTACATGTTTGACATCCATATTCATTGATTACGCCTGTCTGTGATAGGTTTGTACGTCCAGTGAAAAATATACAGTGCTCACATCAGGCGCCGCAGAGTCTCCACCATCAGTCGGACACCGAACCCGGTCCCGCCGGCCGGGCAATAGGGACCTTCCTTTTTGATATAGGCGGGCCCGGCGATATCTATGTGGGCCCATCGGGTATCTCCGGCAAAGTCCGCCAGGAAAAGAGCCGCTGTGATGGCCCCTCCCCACCGCCCGGAGGCCGCGTTTTTGAGATCGGCGAATTCACTTTTCATCATTTCTTTGTAGTCATCCGGCATGGGCAGGCTCCAGCCGCGCTCATAGGTGGCCTCACCAGCGGAAACTATCGCTTGCGCCAAGGCCGGATCCGGAGAAAAAACGCCGGCGATTTTTTCCCCCAACGCCACGACGCACGCGCCGGTCAACGTGGCCAGATCGATCATCAGGTCCGGCTTGTAGTGTTTTATGGCATACCCCATGGCATCAATCAGGATCAGCCGGCCCTCGGCATCGGTATTGGTGATTTCCACGGTTTTTCCGGAGAAGGTTTTGATGATATCCCCGGGCCGGGACGCATCCCCGGACAGCATGTTCTCAACCACCGGGATCACGCCGACAATCCGGAAACCGGCTTTCAGCTTCGACATGGCAATCAGGGTCGCGGCCACTGCGGCCGCGCCGGCCATGTCCATTTTCATGTCTTCCAGGCCGGACGGGGTCTTCAGGTTGATCCCTCCGGAATCAAAGGTCACGCCTTTGCCCACCAAAACAACGGTCCCGGCATTATCGGGTCTTTTCTCCCTTTTGCCCGGGTCATAATCCAGAATGATCATCCGGGGACGACTGCAACTGCCGGCCCCCACGGCCAGAATGGCGCCCATCCCGTTCTTTCTCAGGGACTGCTCATCTAAGACGGTTATGTCGATTTTTTCTTTTTCCGCCGCCTTGTGAATTGACCGGACAAACCGATCCGGCCGCTTCTCGTTCGGCGGCATGCTGACCCATTCCCTGGCCATGATGGTGGCGGAACAGACGGTTTTGACCTGGCGTGCCAAAGATGACCCGGTCCTGCCTGCGGCAGCGTTTGTGTGAACGACGATTTTTTTGAGCGGCTTGCGCTTTTTCTCCTGCTTGTAATGATCAAACACATGATTGGCCAGGCATGCGCCTTCGAGAAGGGATGTCAGCATGGTAGATGCGTCTATGGATATCTTTCCGGCATCCGGGGCGCAGAAGACCATATTTTCGATATTTTTACGGATGCATTCCTTAACAGCACGGCCCGATGTCCGGCGCAGACATTCCGCGTCGATTTTTGCATGTCTGCCGATCCCGATGAACATAACCCGGTCCGCCCGCAGTCCCTGCGGCCGGTAAAGGACAACCTCATCCTCTTTTCCACCCTTAAACTCCCTGATGTTTTCAATGAGATGAATGGACCCGGCAATGGCCGGATCAGGATGGATATCAACGTCCTCGCACACCGGTACAACCAGGCATTCGGTTTGGATCTCCGCCGGGTTTCCGGATTGTATCATCAACATTTTTTTCCTCCTCGATGGTATGGATTCTATCGCAGTGACGACTTCCTGATGTTCTTGAAAAAATAATTTACTTATTTTTTTCCCTTTCGGATCATGTCATAGGCATTCTGTATTTCACGAAACCTGTCATGGGCGAAACGGATGAATTCTTCCGGCAACCCCTTTGCGGAGATGATATCCGGGTGAAACTCCCGGACTTTCCGCCGGTATTGCTCCCTGATCCTGGCGTCGGAATCGCCGGGGTTACAACCCAGCGCCGCGTAATACTGCCCTGAAAGATCAATATTTGCCGCACGCAGCCGGTCAAAGGTATCCGGAGGCATCCTGAAAATGCGAACCGCCGACAGGATCAGATGCTCCTCGGCCGGGGTCATTTTCCCATCGGCAACCGATACCTTAAGAAGAATATCGATCATCATTTGAATTAGCTGCGGCTGCGCGTAAAACTGCGCATAAAACTGCTCCGCAAAATCGTCAAAGGTCTGCGGTGCTTTGTCGGCGGCATAAAAAATCTGTTCGGCGACCCGCCGGCTCCGCTGACCCAACTCCAAATCGTCGGTCATAAACCGCTTCACCGATGCGGTCTCGGATTCAGAAATGCGGCCGTCGGCCTTGACCAGCTTTCCCAACATGGAAAACGCCGTGATAAAAAAGGTCATTCGGGCCCGCTCTTCCGGGGTCATCTCCTCACCCGCCAAAGCAAACGGTCTCCCCTGATCCTTGCCATCGAACATGTGGCCGAACACTGCACCGGCAATAGCGCCCACAGGCCCTCCCATAGCAAACCCGACTGCGCCGCCGACCAGCTTACCCATCCAATCCATCTGTTTTCCTTATCTCATTCCCGTCTGCCTCTAACTCCTTCCGAAGCAGATCAAGTGCACACATAGCAAAAATCTGCTTATTATACAACCGATCCGTAAACGGAGACTGAAATTTGCGGAAGATCTCCCTTTGAGGCCCCGCGATGCCGATACACACCGTTCCAACGGGCTTGTCTGTTGTTGCTCCCGACGGACCGGCAATGCCGGTGACCGACAGCCCGTAATCGGCGCCGGACATGCGTTTAACGCACTCCGCCATCTGCCGGGCTGTTTCTTCAGAAACCGCACCAAATGCGGCGATGACGTCTTCAGAGACCCCCAGGATATTGGTCTTGGTTTTATTGGCATAGGTAACGGCGGAAAACAGAAAATAGGCCGAACTGCCGGCGACGTTGGTGATCCAGTGCGATATCAAGCCGCCGGTGCAGCTTTCAGTCACCGCCAGGGTCGCGCCATTTTGGATCAGCAATTGCCCCACGGTTTCTTCCATGGTTTGCCCCGCGGACGAAAACACATGATCACCGATTTGACCCATTACCCAAGCATGGGCGTTCTCAAGATCGTGATCCAGATCTCCGGGTCGGTCGCCAACGGCAGACAATTTCACATAAATTACGGGAAAACGGGCAATTGTGCCGATTCTGACACCGGGGTGCAGCTTCGCGAAATCTTTCAGCCTGTCATTGATGCGCGCCTCCGGAACGCCGAACACGGAAACCGAGCGTGTACGTAAAACAGACCGACCGCGTTCCGATCGCGCCAGTATATCGGGGATCACCGACGCCGACAGCATATGCGTCATTTCCACCGGCACACCGGGCAGAAAATAAAACCGGCATTGACCGATGGTCATTGAAAAACCCGGTGCGGTGCCACAGGAATTCGAAAACGGGATCGCGCCTTCGGGCATCAGGGCCTGCTTGTGGTCCGAAGGGGACATGAGACGGGAAAACCGTTGGAAAAATTCGGCGATCCCGGCCAGCGCAGCCGCATTTTTCAGCAACGGCACGCCGGCGGCCATAGCTGCCGCCTCAGCCGTGAGATCATCGCCGGTGGGGCCGAGACCGCCCGTAACCACGGCAAAGTCGGCCCGTCCTGCGATTTCAAGAAACACCGCCGTCAGCGCATCAAGGTCGTCTCCAACGCAGGTATGCCTGGAAATGCCTATCCCCATACCTGCGAGCACGGCCGCAATATGGGCCGCGTTGCTGTCGACCACGGTTCCCTGACATACTTCGTCACCTGTGGACAATATTTCGGCAATCATTTATCCCCCGGACTCACTTTAAATTTTGGTAAACTTAATTGCTTGTTCAAATACTATCCGATAGCATGCCCGACAGACCGCAACACCGAATGGCGCTTTCATCCAGCATGCGCGGCAGACCGCCGCGTTCGGAAGGAATGAATCCCAACGACTTGCGCCACACTTCATCATCCTCCATGCAGAAATAGATCATTGCATCCGGCGCGTGAAGCCGGATCCGGTCGACCATCCGGCGGTACATGGCGATGCGCAGCGGCTTGAAATAACGCATCTTACCGTCTATCCCCTTCACAAACTCCCCGCAGGCGATTGCCGAGTCGGCAAACCGCTGCTCAATGACGGGTTTGAGGGCGGGCATGAATCTTAAGGTGCCCAGGCTGATCCAGACGATATCGCCCGGATCCACGGACTGAAACAAATGATCGATCACCAGCAGATATTCCGTTTCACACCCCTGATAGATTACAATGGGATCAAAATGAAATGCCAGCGGATATCCATGTGCAGCGGCCCGGGACGCGGCGTTCAATCGGGCGTGTAACGGGGTTGTCCGTATTTCTTCATCACGGATGATCGTATCCGTATTCAACGACCAGGCCAGGATGGTTTTCCTGTGATGAGGGATCGGTAGAAGATGCGCAATATTGACTGTCTTGGTTTTTAACTCGAGAACCGCTCTGGACTGACCCGCAAACCGATCGATCAGCGCTTTGGAAAGCGGCAGCAGATCATCCCAGATCAGACTGTCCGTGAATTCACCGGTGCCGATGCGCGTGACGGTTTCTTCGGAAAAAAGGTTGTCAAGGGCGGCAAAAAGATCCCCGTGATTGATATAAAACTGGAGAACCGGCGGGTGAAAATAGGATTGGAGAATGCAATAGGCGCAATCCATTGTGCAGAAGGTGCCGATGTGAAGGATCTTGTAGTTGCAGCAGGTATAGTGGGAGGTTCCAGGGCAGTCCCGGACAAAGGCCCCTTTATTTTGGGTGAGATAGAGGACTTTTTTAGCCATGCCCACGGGATCAGGAGCGTGCGATAGGATTTCATAGACCTGGCCGGCCCCGTCCACCACCCGGCACGGAACCTTCATCCGGTCGCGGATCGCTTCTGTTTCCGGAAAGTCCGCAACACCGCGGTCAATGTAGAGGGTCGAAATCTGCAAAATCTTTACTGATCATCGCTTGAAAATCGGGATTGCGGGCCATTGCTTGCAATGCGGCGATCTGAAGGTCGAGTTGGGACAGGGAACAAAAATCGAGCGACACCCGGTGACAATCTTCCTCGAAATCCGCAGGCGGGATAACGGCCATGCCGTCGGGCAGATCCAGTTTCTGCAACATCTTCCGGTACTGATCCTGAAAAGCCGATATTACAGGGAAACGTCTGCGTTTCAGAACATCCGTCAGGCGCCTGATTTTACGGGGACGATCAAGATCCGCATCCGTTAAAACTTTCCGGCACGCCTCATCTGCCAGCAGTTTTGCCCCCGCAGCCGGATCGATACGCACAAGATCCTGAATCAGACGTAAAATTTCCTTCTGCTGGTTCAGGGTGGGCCTGAGTTGCTCAAAAACCGCGATCAGCCGGTCCGTCAGCGGTTCGGCGCCCACGGCACCAATCCCAAGGGCGATGCTCAGGGGAATGGCCCCTGATAAAATGGACTCTTGCAGGGGAGCGGGCAAAGACTGGATTTGAATCAGTTTCCGGACCAGCTCCGGATTTGCCGGCATGCCGATATTTCCGGCGGTTCGGCTCAATTCAAGGTCATTATCGCAATACGCCGATAGTTTTGAAAGTGCAATGGACTGTTCGATGAGATTCAAGGCACGATGAAACGTATTGTCTGAAACGGCGACTTTCAGGCAGTCGGATGCGCGGGAATCAGCCGGCATCAACCTTACATCAATCGCGGGCTTTTCCAGTCGCCGGTATGCATGTATTCGCACAAATCCCGCGACAATGATATATCCCTCCTCTTTTTCATAAAGGATCGGGGGATGGAGCAGTCCGATCCGCTCAATGGCTTCCGCCAGATCATCGATAGGACCCGGCGGCGTTGAAATCCGGAACCGCTCATCATCGACATCGATGTCATTAAGCAGGACAGTTCGGGAGCTAAATCGCATCGAGGGTTCTGGTCAGCATGGACAGGGCTTCGCGGTATTTAAGAAAAGATCTCTTACCTTGCCGCGTTTCAATAAATTGTAACCCGGAAAATCTGTTTCATAGACAGCGGCGGTCGTTTTCATCGCTATTGTCCGTTTCGTATCCAAAAAAAATGATCGAAAGCACCTGCGGCAAAATGTGCGGGGATTATCCGTACTGTTTTTCAAATGCCTGGATATATCTTTTCAGCATCCCCATGTCAGCGGGTTTAAGATGACTAAACAGAATACCGGCTTCGAACTTGCCTTCATCGCCGCGATTGCAGTAAACGACTTTTCCCCGTAAATCCACAACATCGTCTTCTATGCCGATTGACAATAATACGATGTATTTTGTCTCAATCGGTTCATGGGTTTCCAGCCGGAGGCCGCTTTCGCTGATGTTCAATGTCCGGCCCATCCCTTGGGTCCATGCCTTGCCGTCTGAATCCACGCATACATACGTTAATAAATTCAATGAATCATACCGCTCGTGCTTTCGCTTGTTGTCGGTCATTTCCGGGCTCCTTGTCTGTTAGATGAAATGCTCACCGATAAAACCATTGTTTCTCAAAAGATCTGATTCGTTTGCGATCTGCTGCTGCCTCAGCACTTCCGGAATTTTAATCATCCGCATATTTTTTGTATATGTCGAACAACTGCCGGGTCGTCACGGATGTACATGTTGCCGTATGCTGGACCATATTTCGTAACGTATTGGAAAGATCGTCATATTCTACTTTTATATCAGCAATGTCGAAGTCATCCGCTGCAAAAGCATCATCCACATAAACTTCCGCCGCATAAGGTTCATGCGATGGATTTAAAAAAGGAACATTTCCGACGATGTCTCCTTTTGAAAAATGACACAGCGCAACAAATTGCTTCCCTTCTTTCCGGACAACCACCGCCTCGCCGGCGGTGATCCGAAAAACCTTTTCCTCATTTTGTTTGTCGGTGATAAATGGCTTTAAATTTTTCACATCGCCCTTATGCAGATGATTCATAAGGGCATCGGCATAGCAGGTGGTGACCTGTTTAAATCGTTTGTCAAGGGAGAGCACAATGGCCTTGAGCTGTTCCGACAAATTGACAAACTCACGATAAATGCGAACAAAGTCAAGGACTCCCAATTGAACGCGCCCCACCGCGACAACCGTTGCATTTCGCATATATCCCTTTTCCGCAATGGATTCAAGGCTGCCGACAAACGAACCTTCGCCCAGCCGAACAATCCTTGACACGCCTTCGGGCATCAAACGGATCACCTCAACCGTGCCTTTCAGGATCACCCACAACCAGTTGCCGTATTTTTCCTGGATGACGATCTCCTTGCCGTTGGCAAACTCTTCCTCATCCACCACGTAAGTATAGTCGATCGGAGGGCCGTGTATCACCGGGAGATCCGACCCGTCGCCGGAAACCATGTTTATATGTTGCTGAACCGAAGCACGGCCCAGCTTTTCAACACCACCGTCGTCGACAAGCCGCAGGCCTTCAAGAATGAGTTCCATGCGATTCTTTATAATCAGCTTCGGTGAAGAAATCGGTTCAATGCTGAACTCAAACTGCGCATCCACCCAGCCAAAAAGAGAATTCAGGGCATCCTGGCCTTGATGCTCTCCGTTTTCAGCATTTACGGGATTGCCGTCCTGCAGATATATATAACCTGGATTGACCGCATACAGGCTCGTCAGCTTGAGGATTCCCGTACTCCCGTTCCCGCCGAGGATCTGCAGCAATTCACCGAGATTGATAAAACAAAGACTCCCTTTTAAGACCACATTCGACTTGCTCATGATCCATCCGCCCATTTAAATTCTTTTTGAAGATGTGCAAGGATCAGTTTAATGGTGTGGGTCAATGTTTTTCCCACCCCCTCTCCGGTCAATGCGCTGGCGGAAAAAGACGGCGCTTGCAATTGACGGTTGAGTTCTCCCTCCATTTTTTCAATGGACATGATGGGCAACCCCGCCTTTTCCAGATCACGCTTGTTATATTGGAGCACCAGCGGAATTTTACGGATGTCGAGACCCATTTTCTTTAAATTCTCATGCAGATCCTTCAAAGACAGCTTGTTTTTTTCACGCCGGACCGCCAGTGAATCTGCGACAAAAATAACCCCGTCCGCACC
>CAYZXZ010000130.1:0-8431 GCA_964481615.1 uncultured Desulfobacteraceae bacterium
CAACGGATATGCCGGCTTCTTTTGGCGTGCACGGACCGGGTGAGATCACGATGCCGGAAAGATTGCTGCTTTTGTCGAGATCTTCCAGGGTGAAGGCGTCGTTTCTCAGCACGTCGACATCTTTGCCGATTTGCCGCAGATACTGAACTAGGTTGTATGTGAAGGAGTCGTAATTGTCGATCATGATGATCATGCGGGTTTCTCCTCGCTACGGGTCTGATGGACCATGCCCAGTGCTTTCTGGATGGCCATGGCCTTGTTCACGGTTTCGATCCGTTCCCGTTCCGGGTCGGAGTCATAGACGATGCCGGCGCCCGCGTTGACTTTTAAGCTTCCGTTTTCAATCATGGCGGTGCGGATTGTGATGGCCAGATCCATGTTGCCGTTAAAGGATATGTACCCCACGGCCCCGCCGTACGGGCCCCGGGGATGATCCTCCAGTTCCGCGATGAGTTCCATTGCCCGGACTTTAGGCGCGCCGGAAAGGGTGCCTGCCGGAAAACCGGCCTGCATCAGGTCCCATGCATCGAAGCCGGGTTTCAGGTCGCAGGTGATATTGGACACCAAGTGCATGACATGGGAATAGCGCTCCACCACCATGAGATCTGTCACCTGCACGGTTCCGGTTTCCGCCACGCGGCCAAGGTCGTTTCGTCCAAGGTCTACCAACATGAGATGCTCGGCACGCTCTTTTTCATCGCGGAGGAGTTCATCGGCTAGGGCCCGGTCCTCCTGTTCGCTTTTACCCCTGGGCCGAGTCCCGGCGATGGGCCGGAGGGTGGCTACCCGGTTTTCCAGCCGCACCATGGTTTCCGGAGATGATCCCACCAGCGCTATATCGTCCAGATGCAGGAAAAACATGTAGGGGGAGGGGTTGACATATCGCTGGGCCCGGTAGAGGGAAAGGATATTTGCCGGCGCGTCGCAGACAAACGGCTGGCTCAGGACCGTCTGGATCACGTCTCCGGCGATGATGTGCGAAATTATTTTTTCAACTCGGCCCCGGAACGTGTTTTCATCGATCACGGGTTTCAATTCCAGATTTTTCAGATGGACATCAGCCGGGGTCTGATTTTGAGCCGGCGCACGTGATATCTTCGTTTCGAGCGAATCGATTTTTTTAGATGCCGCCGCATAGGCGCCATCCGCGTTGTCTCCGTCCTGCCGGTAGGCGATGGCCGCCATCATCAGGGTATTGCGGATATTGTCAAAGATAAGTATTTCATCCGGCATGATGAAATGGGATAGGGGTTTATTCCCGGGCCATCGGTTGGGTATTGCTTCGAAAAATGAGACGGTTTCATAGGTCAGATACCCCACAAGGCCGCCCCAGAAACGCGGCAGATCCGGTACGACCGCCGGCTGATATGCTTTCATCATGTCTCGTAAGATCGGAAAGGGATCATTGCCGTGATCGATGGATTTTGTCTTTCCGTTCTGATGGATATCGATCCGGTCCGGATAGATCCGGATCTGCATGCGCGCCGATGTGCTAAGGAAACTGTAACGTCCCCATCGTTCCCCGCCTTCAACACTTTCAAACAGAAAGGCCGGTCCTTTCCGGTCATAAATTTTTTGCAGCACCGACACCGGCGTCTCGGTATCGGCCAGAATCTCCCGGCAGAGCGGCACTACATCGTATTGCTGAAACAGCCGGGCAAAGGTATGTGGATCCGGAAACTGGCGCAGTCGCATAGGATGCTCCTTTTTGCAAAAAAAAACCGCAGGTGCCCGCCCGCGGTTTAAAATAAAAAAACCGCGAGGCCAAGGGGTGCCCGCGGTTTATGGTTGATGACGTAATGGCTCAGATCATGCCTGTCCGTTGGCGGCCCCCGAAAAACAGCGCCACCACCACCAGTAACATTGATTTGTATTTTGATGCATCATGACACTGTCCACTGTTTTGTCGGTTTTATTGATGCTTCCCGTCGGTGTGACCGGTATTCATCGGGGCCGTTCGGCCGGTACTGAAAAAATATTATTCTTATGATCCCTAACGATATGATGACGGCTTGTCAAGGGAATTTTTCCGTGTAATTTTTCAATGTCAATCTCCTTGACATCGATATGCGAATTGGCATAAGATAATAACTATATTCATAAATCCTTGCCGTAATGGATTCGCATGATGCAATATCCGCCGTTTGCCGTCTATAATCTGCTTCTCCTGCCACCGTCATATTTTAGGATCCAGCCATGCAGATAATCACCACCCATCGAAACACGGATTTTGATGCCTTTGCCTCCGTGATCGCCGGGACTGTCCTGTATCCGGACGCGGTTCCGATTTTGCCCAAAAGCTTGAATCCAAATGTCCGGGCATTTCTGTCCATTCACAAGGACCTGTTCGAAACCCGGTTGGCCGACGAGATCGATTTCAGTGCCGTATCCCGTATGATCGTCGTGGATACCGGCAACTGGTCCCGTTTGGAACGCATGGATGGCCTGCGTCAGAAAAAGACCGATTTTGAGATTTTACTCTGGGATCACCATCAGAATGAGAACGATCTCAACCCGGTGTGGGTATGCCAGGAAAAAATCGGCGCCACCATCACCCTGATGGTCAGGGAAATTAAAAAGCGCAATATCGTTCTGACACCAATGCAGGCCACGCTTTTTCTGATCGGATTGTACGAGGACACGGGAAATCTCACCTTTTCCTCGACAACGGCCGAGGATGCCTATGCGGCAGCGTACCTGCTGGAAAGCAGAGCGGATCTCAATATTCTGTCGACATTTCTTCAGCCCGCATATGGTGAAAAACAGAAAAATATTCTGTTTGAAATGCTGCAATCCGCCAAACGCACAAAGATCAACAATCTGAACGTCAGCATCAATATCGTAACCATCCGGGGGCATGTGGGCAATCTGTCCCTGGTGGTGAACATGTACCGCGATATTCTCAATGTGGATGCCGCATTCGGCATCTTCATGCATGATGACAATGATAGATGCATTGTCATCGGCCGGAGCAATGTGGATGCCATCAATGTCGGCGCCATCGTGCGCAGCATGGGCGGCGGAGGGCATCCCGGGGCCGGTTCGGCCATGTTGAAAGCGGTCAAGCCAAAAGCCATAAGAGATATGCTGGTGGAACTGCTTTCCGGAAAT
Source organism: uncultured Desulfobacteraceae bacterium (assembly GCA_964481615.1). GTDB lineage: Bacteria > Desulfobacterota > Desulfobacteria > Desulfobacterales > Desulfosalsimonadaceae > SURF-33. The sequence continues at coordinate 3,112 of CAYZXZ010000130.1, forward strand.
CAGCAGGGATCGATTCAGATCGGCGATCTCATGTCCTATCCGGTTTTCACGGTTGCGGCTGATACGACCATGGAGGAAGTGGGACAGATACTCAAGGAAAGGGGGTGCACGGGCCTGCCGGTGGTGGAGGAGGACCGGCTCGTGGGAATTATTTCACGCAGGGATTTTAAAAAAATACGGAAGAACGGTCAGCTTATGTCGCCGGTCAAGGCATTCATGAGCGCGCCGCCCGTTACCATCGATCTCCAGAAAAGTCCCATGGAGGCGGCCCGCCTCATGGTCAAGCACGATATCGGGCGGCTGCCGGTGGTCAAGGACGGTCGGATCATCGGCATCATGTCACGGTCTGATGCCATGACTTATTTCTACGATCTGCTCCCGGATTGACGGCTTCGTAAAAAGCGCAACTTCTGTTTTGTTCCCGGTTCCCGGATTAGGCGAGTTTAAGTATCTCGTCCACGAGTTTTTCAATGCCGACAGCAACGTCCTTGATCCCGGGGCCGAGCATGTAAGCGGGGGTGGTGACCAGTTTATTGGCCCGATCCACATGGATCATGTCCACGGTGCACGCCTTGTGGATCCCGCCCATAGCGGTGATGCTTTCCGCGGTTCCCAGGTCGTTGCCGATGGTGACTTCCGGGTGTCTGTCAGCCACGATTCTTGCCAGAACCGCCGGAGAGATGCAGAGGGCGCCCACGGGTTTGCCGGCATCAACGAGATCGCAGATGATGCGTTTGACTTCCGGATGAATATCGGCGTCTTTTCCCTTAATGGCGAAATTGCTCAGATTTTTTGCTGCCCCGAATCCTCCCGGCATGATCAGGGCGTCAATGTCGGCAGTCTGCACGTGCTTGATGTTTTTGATATTGCCCCGTGCGATCCGCGCGGATTCCACGAGCACGTTTCGTTTTTCATCGGTTGTCTCACCCGCCAGATGGTTCATCACATGGAACTGATCGATATCCGGAGCCATGCAGATGATCTGTGCGCCTTTGCGATCCAGCGCAAGCATGGTGATCACGGCTTCGTGAATTTCCGTGCCGTCATACACGCCGCATCCTGACAAGAGAACACCGATTTTTTTTGCCATGATATAAACTCCAGAAAGTTAGGGATGATGCGTTCACGTGCTTATCATGCAATGATGCATCAATGCCGTACCGCACGCGGATGGGCTTGGAAAAGGAAAACCAGAGAAAACCGGAATTATCTGCGCACCGGGGATTCCGGCGGCGATTTTTTATAAATCATCATGTACCAGCTGAAACAGCCCGGGTCAAGCATTTTAGGAGTTTGGGTTGTAAACGAGCTGGTGACGCGACGGCCTTACATTTTTTTGCCGGCGTCGTCGGCTTTTTCCAATATCCGACCCTGGCCGTCGAGAAGATAAATCCGGAACCCGTTTTCCATGGAATCCCGCTCCAGCTCTTCATAAAGAATGGCCTGGATTTCGTATTTTTTTGCTTTTTCACGGGGCATGTTGATCAGGCAGGTCTGGGCCTCGTCTTTTGTCAGGAATGTGGGAATAAAAGATTTTTCATTGCCGTCGGCAAGGCCGGCATACTGCTCGTTTCCGCCGGGATCCATGACGGCGACATAGACCCATGTTTCCGGTTTCAATGAGATGGTCATCTGTGTTTTTCCTTTCCATTCATTATAAAATGTTAATGAATTCGTAAAAAATCCGATCAGGTCCATACGCCAAAAATACTTTTGCAAGCACATCATGAATTGACAGAAATAGTGGCATAAGATAACGTAACATCGATTTGGAATCAAGAACGACTGATGATCATTTTACGGTTTTATCGCCGTTGCATGCGTTATGATTAAGAATTATTCTTCCACTATGTTCGACCAATGCCCGACCCGCCCGCCGGCACCAAAACATCCGCTGACCTTGCAGGGTAAAATCGGCGTGATGGCCGACTCGCACGGCAATATCGCATCGATGACGGACTGCATTCAATGCCTGGCAGACCGTCGCGCGGATTTTATCGTCCATCTCGGCGATTTTTTTGATTCCGAAATCCATCACAATCTGAAAAATATCGTTGACGTCATCACGAGCAACAATATCCTTGCGATAAAGGGAAATAACGATTATCAGATCGAAAAATTACTTGAAAACGGGCATTCCATAGAACTTGATCCATCGGAAAAGCAACAGGTCAGGCATTTTTTGCATTCGCTGGACTTGCATTTTACATCCGGCAATTTCTGTTTCTCCCATTCCAGGCCGTTTGATTCGATCCGCGCGTTTTACGAACCCGTGGATACCGGATCCACGGAACATGCGGCGTGGATATTTCGTCATACGGGTCATCACGTACTGTTTTGCGGCCATTCTCATCTGCCGATGCTTTTCCGGTGGCGGGAAGGAATCGTGACCCGTGAGCCGATCTATGAACGGAACCCTATTGTCTTTCATCAAAACGAAAGATATATCGTTATCGTTGGCTCATCCGATAAAAGGGAATGCGGTTTCATTGACCGCGAAAAAATGGTATATGAACAAATTCGATTGTAACCGTCTGTTTCAGAGCATATCGTTTTAAGAATAAAGAATAGCCTGCCGGGCGGGTATGCAATACAGCAATCATGCAGGATACAGGTATATCGATTTTCAAAGGAAAGACGGTTATGACGTACACAGGTGAATCAAACCGGATCATCAGATCTTTAGGCATATGTCTGGGTGCATCGACCATCTCCGCGGTAGAGGTGGAAAGGGATGAACGACACTCCGCCATCAGTGTCCCAACAATAGCCGGTCGGGAGCGTATCGTGGATTCCCATATTTTGCCCCATGGTGGAAATCCCAAAAAGGCGCTGGCTTCCTTTTTTCAAAAAATCAATCCCTCCCGGTTCGACAGGGTTGCGGCCACTGGCAGGCGGTTTCGGCATTTTGTCAATATCACATCCATTTCCGAACCCGAAGCAGTGGAATCCGCCTTCCGGTTCGTCAAGCAAGACGGCCTGGATTGTCCGGCCATTGTATCGGCCGGCGGCGAGACCTTCATGGTCTATGTGCTCAATCGTCAGGGCCTGATTTCCAATGTGCTGACGGGCAACAAGTGTGCTTCGGGCACCGGTGAATTTTTCCTGCAGCAATTGCGTCGCATGGATGTTTCCTTAGATGATGCGGCCCGGTGGATGGAAACGGAAAAACCGCATCCAGTCTCCGGCCGCTGCTCTGTGTTCTGCAAGTCGGACTGCACCCATGCCATCAACAAGGGGATCCCGAAAGCCCGGGTCACTGCCGGGCTCTGTCGGATGATGGCCAACAAGATTCTTGAACTTCTCAAGAATCTTGAAAAGAAAAACATCATGATCGTCGGCGGCTCCAGCCGGAACAAAATGATGATCCAATTCCTGAAAAAGGAAATTTCGGATCTCCATGTGCCGGCTGAAGCGCCGTATTTCGAGGCATTGGGAACGGCCCTCTGGGCACTGGATCACCCGGGGGCGATATTTCCGGAAATCGACAACCTGTTTAATCCCAAGGCCGCTTCTTTTGATCTCCTGCCGCCGCTTTCCGATTTTAAGGACAATGTCGTCTTCAAAACCATCGACAGACAGAACCCGGCGCCGGGCGATGTCTGCATCCTTGGTCTTGATGTGGGTTCCACCACCACAAAAGCGGTGCTGGTGCGAAACAGCGATTACGCGATGTTGGCGTCGGTTTATCTGCAAACCGACGGTGACCCGGTGGGCGCATCCCGGAAGTGCTACCGGCGATTACTTGACCAGATCGAACAATTCACGGATCCCGGAGATATATCCGTCACCGGCCTGGGAGTATGCGGGTCCGGTCGGCAGATCGCTGGGCTTCACGCACTGACCGATGGCATCATTAATGAAATTATCGCACATGCGGCCGCCGCGGTGCATTTTGATCCGGATGTGGACACCATTTTTGAAATCGGCGGCCAGGATGCCAAATACACCTATATCACCGCTGGCGTTCCTTCCGATTACGCCATGAACGAGGCATGTTCGGCCGGCACAGGGTCATTTCTGGAGGAATCCGCCCATGAAACCCTTGGCATCCGCGTCACCAATATCGCTGATGTGGCCCTGAAAGGGAAATATGCTCCTAATTTCAATGATCAATGCGCGGCCTTTATTTCATCCGACATCAAAACCGCCGTTCATGAGGGGATTGAACATGATGATGTCGTGGCCGGACTCGTCTATTCCATCTGCATGAACTATATCAACCGAGTCAAGGGGAACCGGCCCGTGGGCCGGAAAGTATTCATGCAGGGTGGAGTATGCTACAACTGCGCCGTGCCTCTGGCAATGGCGTCTCTTTCCGGAAAACCGATCATCGTGCCGCCCGAACCCGGACTGATGGGCGCTTTCGGCACGGCTATTGAGATCAAAAAGCGGATCGATCTCGGCTTGATGGAAAAACGGCGTTATGATCTTAAAACCCTTGCGCAGCGAGAGGTTGCATATGGAAAATCCTTTATCTGCAAAGGTGGAAAGGAAAAATGCGACCGGGGCTGCGAGATCAACGTCATCGGGATCGATGGTAAAAAATACCCCTTCGGCGGAGCATGCAACCGCTATTACAACTTAAGATTCAAACTGGACTACGATGCAAAAGACCTCGACATGATCCGCAGCCGGCAGGAACTGGTGTTTCATGACCGGCAACCGGAAACGTCAAACGGCCGAATTTCGAGTTATAAAGGGACCGTTGCCTTTAACAAGAGTTTCCTTGTCAACTCCTTTTACCATTTTTATGCGGCATTTTTTCGGCGCATCGGCTTTGAGCCGGTTTTCCCGGCGTCCTATTCGCCGGAAGGCATTGACCGCATCAGTGCGCCCTTCTGCTATCCGGCAGAACTGGCCCACGGGTTTTTTTATACCCTGCTGACCATGGAACCCAGGCCCGATTTCATATTTCTTCCCCATGTACGAACGATTCCCGCCGGAAACAGCCGGCCAATGCCCCAGGTATGCCCGTTTGTGCAGGCGGAACCGTATTACCTGAAAACCACCTTTAAAAAAGAAATCGATGAATTGATCGGCAAAGGGACCCGTGTATTGGTGCCGATGATCGACATGACCCGTGATTTTGCCGATGCACGGGAAGCCTTTGTCCGGATGGGTCTCGACATGGGGGCGAGTCGGTCCCTGGCAGAAGCCGCGTTTGCGGATGCCGTGGCCGTCTGGCAGCGATCGGTTCGGGAAATGAAGGAAACCGGCTCCCGCGCATTGGCCGCGCTTTCCGCCGATCCGGATAAAATCAGCGTGGTTGTTTTCGGCCGACCTTACAACAGCATGGTAGAAGAGGCCCACATGGGCA
>CAYZXZ010000131.1:0-8135 GCA_964481615.1 uncultured Desulfobacteraceae bacterium
AATCAAAAAACTAGTAGTCGCCGTGAATTGCTGGAACGGAGTGTGTTTTTTTCTGGTCAGAAGAACATGAAGTTTCCTGTTGACAAGTTGTTTGAGGTTTGGATAGGTAGGCCGCTCAACAGGGTATGGGCGATTTTCAGGTTCCATCATTGCGCAAGGGAATTATCGTTTAAGAATATGGCGTTAAAGCCGAAAATATGGATTTTATTGCTGCTTGCCGGAGCATTGTTTGTCTTGCCGGTCCGGGGCGCGGCCGCGGAAACCGGTATGGGCGGCAGCGGCGCCTGGCGTTGCGGAGAAGAGAGGCCGGCGGCGGACACGGGTGATGAAATCTGTGCAAACGGCTGGTTTTGCCCATGGTGTCATGAATACATTCTTCCCGGACCGGGCGCCAAGTCGTCTGAAAACAGATGTAGCCCCTGTGATCCGCATTATATCCCGTTTTCCGGAGAAAAGCGGTTTTCGAGAAACCAGGTGATCCTGATTGTCGAGGGGTTGCTGCGGAAGTCGGATACCCCGGAGCTCATGGCCGTGACGATTACGGAGATGGAAAACGTCTATGAAGTCTGTATTGTCGATGCCGCCGGTTTCCATGTGGACACGCTGCATGTCCATAAAGTCAACGGATGGGTCCGATCCCTTTCATCGCCGTAAACCGCGGCATTTATCACGTTGAGCGTTATTTTTCCGTTTCGCTGTTTTGGACGCGTTTCAGGACGGCCCGCCAGTATGCAAGCCGTTCCCCCATCATCTTTTCATATCCCCGGTCGGTGGGGGTGTAAAAAACCGTTCCTTTGAGTTCATCCGGCATGTATTGCTGCGCCGTAAAGGCTCCCGGGTGATCATGGGCATATTGGTAACCCTTGCCGTAGTCCAAATCTTTCATGAGTTTTGTCGGGGCGTTGCGGATATGAAGCGGCACCGGAAGGGAACCGGTTTTTTGAATGGTCTCCAGGACGGCGTTGTAGGCGCTGTAGGTGCGGTTGCTTTTGGGCGCGCAGGCCAGGTAAACGGCGGCCTGGGCCAGACAGAGATCGCCCTCGGGTGATCCGAGGAACCGGTAGGCCTGCATGGCGTCCATGGTCAGGGTCAGGGCCCGGGGATCGGCGTTGCCGATATCTTCTGAGGCGAAGCGGACCATGCGCCGGGCGATATAGGCGGGATCCTCTCCGGCCGACATCATCCGGGCCAGCCAGTAGAGGGCCGCGTCCGGATCGCTCCCCCTCATGCTCTTGTGAAAGGCCGAAATCAGGTTGTAGTGGGACTCGCCGGCCTTGTCGTGGATCAGGGCCTTTTTTCCCATGGCCTGTTCCACGTCTATGGGGGTGATTTCGGCGAACCCGTCATCAGTCCGTTCAGACCGGGCCGCCGCGTTTACCGCCGATATTTCCAGCGCGGTCAACGCTGCCCGGGCATCCCCGTCGGACAGGGAAACAATGTGATCCATGGCCGCGTCCGATATCCTCAGCTTCAGCATTCCCAGCCCTTTTTCCCGATCAGCCAGTCCCCGGTTCAGCAGATCTTTCATCTGTTCATGGGACAGGGCCGACAGGGTGATGACCCGGCACCGGGACATGAGGGCCGGAATGACTTCAAATGACGGGTTTTCGGTGGTGGCGCCGATAAGAATGATCAGGCCGCTTTCCACTTGATGTAGAAACGCATCCTGCTGGGCTTTGTTGAACCGGTGGATTTCATCCACGAAAAGGATGGTCCGTTTTCGGTGGATGCTCCGCTGCTGCCGGGCTGTCTCGATGACATAGCGGATTTCCTTCACGCCGGACAGAACGGCCGAAAACTGGGCGAAATAACAGCGGGTGTGCCGGGCGATGAGCCGGGCCAGGGTGGTTTTGCCGCTGCCGGGAGGGCCCCAGAGGATCATGGAAAAGAGGCGGTCCTGCTCAATGGCGTTACGGATCAGGGTCCCTTTACCCACCACATGGGTCTGGCCGATATACTGATCCAGGTCGGCGGGCCGCATCCGGTCCGCCAGAGGGCGCAGGCCGTCTGTGGCCATATCTGCTTGGAATTCAAATAGATCCGGGCCTTCCTGCCCTTCCTTGCGACGATCCATCAACGGTTCCCCAAGGTGTCAGGCGCGCTTGCGCCCCGGCCGACGCGCAGCGGGTCCTGGTTTTTTGCGGGGTTTCTCATCGTTTCCCCCGCGTTTTCGAAGAAACAGCCTGACGGGGACCTTGTCCAGGCCTGTTTCCATACGGATCTGGTTGATCAGATACCGCTGGTAGGAAAAGTGAACCCCCTCGGGATGATTGACAAAACAGACGAATGTCGGCGGCCGGGCCGAAATCTGGGTGGCATAAAAGAATTTGATCCGCCTGCCGTTATACAGAGAAGGTTCTGTTCGGGTGGTGGCCCGTTCAAAAATTTTGTTTAACGGGCCGGTTCCAATGCGGGTGTTGAACTGGTCAAAGACCGTCTCGACCAAGTTAAAAATTTTGTGGACGTGTTTTCCCGTGAGCGCGGAGATCGGCATGGCCGGCGCGAAATTGAGATATTTGGCCGCATCCCGAAGCTGATCCATGAACCGTTTGAGGGTTTTACCGTCTTTTTCCACCAGGTCCCATTTGTTTAGCAGAAAAATGCATCCGCAGCCCCGCTCAAAGGCATATCCCGCGATTTTGACATCCTGTTCCGTGATGCCTTCGTCGGCATCGAGAACAATCAGGGCGATATTGCACCGGTCGATGCTTTTTAATGCCTTGATGATGGAAAATTTTTCGATCTTTTCCGAGACCTGCTTTTTTCGGCGGATGCCGGCGGTGTCGATCAAGAGATAATCCCGGTCGTTGGCCGTATATGGTGTGTCGATGGCATCACGGGTGGTGCCGGGCTTCGCGCTGACGATCACCCGGTCCCAGCCGAGAATGCGGTTGACCAGGGAGGATTTGCCGACATTGGGCCGGCCGATCACCGCGATCCGGATGGTATCATCGTCATCACCGGCTTCTTTGACGGCCGCGGGGGGAAATGAGCCGGTCAGCGCATCCAGAAAATCCGATATTCCGTATCCGTGCTCCGCTGAAACCGGGAAGAGGGGATCGATACCGAGGCCGGAGAAGTCGTAGGCGTTGTCTTCCCTGTCCGGGCCGTCGATCTTGTTGACGGCGAAAAAAACCGGTCGTTTCAGTGGCCGGAGAATATCGATCAGTTCCCGGTCATAGGGCGTAATGCCGGTTTTCCCGTCTAAGACCAGGATAACAGCGTCGGCTTCGCTGATGGCGGAAAGAACGTGGGCGCGGCTTAAGACGGAAATATCATCTTGTTCCCGGGTGGAGAATCCGCCCGTGTCGACGACGGTGAACAGGATGTCATTCCAGGCAGCGTCGCCGTAATGACGGTCCCGCGTAACCCCGGGCATATCATCCACCAGGGCCGCCCTGGTTTTGGTGATCCGGTTGAACAGGGTCGATTTGCCGACATTGGGCCGGCCGATAATGGCGACAACAGGCTTCATGGGTGGCAAGGGTCCGGGTAAAAAAGTACGAAAATGCACCATCGCGCTCGCGAAAAGACTTCGGCGGACTTCACAGAAGTTTGCTGCTGCAGGAAGGCCGGGGAGCTGCGAAGAACAGTTTTTTACGAAAGCATCATATTTTATAGATGATCCGCTTGTCCGTGATAATGATATCCACGTATTTGTCGTGGGAATCCATGGGCACCTGGGCGACCATCTGGTCTTCAATGGCGAAAGCGACCTTGCGGGTGGTGACGGGAAGTTTCGGAATGATCCGGTCGTATCGCCCGGTGCCGTCACCCAGCCGTCCCCCTTTTTCATCAAAAGCGATGCCTGGGATGATGGCGATGTCAATGGCATCCATATCAACCAGTTTGCAGCGATCCGGGTCCGGCCCGACAATATTGTTCGGTCCGGTTTTCAGATCTGTTTCGATATTGTACAATCGAAACAGACGCGCGCCGTTGTTCTCCGGATTGAAAAGGGGCAGAATAATCTGTTTGGTCACCTGGCCGCACCGTTTCAGGATCGGCCGGGTATCCACTTCATTGGGCTGGCTGATATAGAGCAGCGCGGTCTGCGCCTCAAGGAAATTGGCGAACCCAAACAACTGTTCTTCAATGGCCTGGTATTTCTGTTTCAGCTCTTTTCTGGAAAGGGCGCTGAGTTTTTTATCGATTTTTTTTCGAAGTTCCTGTTTCTTTTCTTTCAAATCTTCCATGAGTCCGCTCCATCAACGGTGTCAACTGTCCGCCATCCCCGGCACATGCCGCTCCGCTCGGGGACAAACGCCATCATCGCATCATGTATTATCATACATGATAATCAAAAATTTGCAATAATGATTGACGTATATCATTCATCATGATAATTTTTTTTATTTAGATCATACAGAAAAAGATGACAGTGAATAAAATAGGTATTTTATGCTGGAAATCAAGTATGTGCGGCAAAATTTGCCTGAAGTATATAAATCTCTGAAAAAACGGGGAGATGCAGCCGATCTGGAAACGTTTCGGATCGAAGAAGAAAAACGCCGCGCCCTGCTTTCGGAAATGGATGAACTTCGCCATCAGCGCAACGTGGTGTCCGAGGAAATTGCCGTCCTGAAAAAACAGGGAGGTGACGCCGAAGCCCGTGTCCTTGAGATGCGGGAGGTGTCCGGGCGGATCAAAATTCTGGAACAAGCCCTGTCGGAAACCGAGACGACTATCAATGAAATCCTGATCCGGCTGCCCAATATTCCACATACATCCGTTCCCCCGGGGAAAAATGAAGATGACAATCCGGAAATCCGCAGGGAAGGCGTGCCCAGGTCTTTTAATTTTGCTCCCCTGGCACACTGGACCATCGGCGAAAATCTTGGGATTCTGGATTTTGAGCGGGCCGCCAAGATTGCCGGGGCGCGATTTCCACTCTATTTCGGTGCCGGCGCGCGCATGGAACGGGCCCTGATCAATTTCATGATCGAGCTGCACACCCGGGAGCACGGCTACACCGAAGTTCTGCCGCCCTTTATCGTCAACCGCAAATCCATGACCGGAACGGGCCAGTTGCCCAAATTCGAGACGGACCTGTTCAAGCTGGCCGACCGGGATTGTTTTCTGATTCCCACGGCGGAAGTGCCTGTCACCAATATTTATCAGGATGAAATTCTTGATGAAGAACGGCTCCCCATCCATTATGCGGCTTATACCCCCTGCTTCCGGTCCGAAGCCGGATCATACGGCAAGGATACCCGGGGCCTGATCCGCCAGCACCAGTTCAACAAGGTGGAACTGGTAAAATTCGTCACGCCGGAAAACAGTTACGACGAACTGGAAAAACTGCTGGCCGATGCGGAAACCGTCCTAAAAAGGCTGGAACTGCCGTATCGGGTGGTGCTGCTCTGCACCGGCGACCTGGGGTTTTCATCGGCCAAGACCTATGACATCGAGGTCTGGATGCCGGCCCAGGACAAATACCGGGAAATATCATCGTGCAGTAATTTTGAAGGATTTCAGGCAAGGCGGGCCGGCATCCGGTTAAAGCGAAAAGATAAAAAAGGCACGGAACCGGTTCATACGCTAAACGGATCCGGACTGGCCGTGGGCCGCACCTTTGCCGCGATTCTGGAAAATTACCAGCAGGCCGACGGGTCCGTGATTATCCCTGTGGCGTTGCGGCCCTATATGGACGGTCAGGAAAGGATCGGGCTGTGAACCCAAGGGATTTTCCAAACCATATCCAACCCTTTCTGGTTCCCGGGCCTTCGGGACAAATGATCTATCGTTGCCTGGGGTGCGACCGGACATACGGGATTGAAAAACTCCTTTACACCTGCCCGGAATGCCGGCAGGTTCTGCTGCTGCATGATACGGATTTCGACCGGCTGAAAAAAATCCCGGGGAGCCTCTGGCGACAGATTTTCGATTATCGGAAGATGCTGACGATTCCCGCTCTGAAGGGAATTTTTCTGTTTCATGAATTCATCGGACCGGTGATCCCGCTGGATGCGGTCGTCTATCTCGGGGAGGGACACACACCCGTTATTGAGGCCAACGGCCGCCTTCAGGAGGCCCTTGGATGCCGTTTTTATTTCAAGAATGACGGTCAGAATCCCAGCGCGTCCTTCAAGGACCGGGGAATGGCCGGCGCGCTGAGCTATATCAACTATCTGCTCCGACAGGGACTGATTTCCGACGTACTGGCGGTGTGCGCTTCAACTGGGGATACGTCGGCGGCTGCGGCCCTGTATGCGTCGTATCTGCAATCATCGGTAAAATCAGCGGTGTTGCTGCCCCACAGGAAAGTGACCCCCCAGCAGCTGGCCCAGCCATTGGGCAGCGGAGCCCGGGTGTTTGAAATCCCAGGTGTTTTCGACGATTGCATGAAGATCGTCGAGGCGCTTTCGGAAAACTATCCCGTGGCCCTGCTCAACTCCAAAAACGCCTGGAGGATCCTCGGCCAGGAATCCTATTCCTATGAGATCGCCCAGTGGTTTGAATACAAAGTGGCCGACAAGGTGCTCATCGTGCCCATCGGCAACGCCGGCAATATCACAGCGGTCATGAGCGGATTTTTAAAATTTCACCATGTCGGCGTCATCGATACCCTGCCGAAAATCATCGGGGTCCAGTCCGAACACGCTGATCCTGTTTTCACCTATTACCAGGAACCGGATGCGGCAAAGCGGCGTTTTACGCCCGTGGATGTGAGACCGAGCGTGGCCCAGGCGGCAATGATCGGCAATCCGGTATCCATGCCCCGGGTGATTCGTCTGGTGGATGATTACAACAGGGCCGCGGGCGAACAGAAGGTTTTCATGGCCCGGGTTCGCGAGCAGTCCATCATGGACTGGCAGTTGCAGGCCAATCGCAACGGTCACGTGGCCTGCACCCACGGCGGCGAGTGCCTGGCCGGCCTTGCCGTTGCAATGAAAAACGGCTGGGTCGCGCCGACGGAATCGGCTGTGCTGGATTCAACGGCCCATGCCTTGAAATTTTCCGAATTTCAGGATATGTATTTTGAAAACCGCTTTCCGGGCGACTACGGCGTGATCCCCAGATCCGAGCTCATCAACGTGCCGGAACTGGTCTGTCCGGCCGATCTGGCCGAGATCCCTGAACCCGGGAAACCACTTGCCGGACAAGCGCTTGCGCATTTTGTCCGTCGGGTGACGGAGGAAATCGCAACCAGGCTCGATCTCAAAAAACAATAGCCGGAGTATCCCATGAAAAGAAATTCTCTCTTTTTTTCAGTATTGGCGATCATGGCTTGTCTGGCGCTCGGATCAGCGGCATTCGGCGCTTCCCAGGTGAAAAAGCGATTCGTCGTCAGCCAGGACATGGGCCGGGACATTCTGTGCGATTTCTACACGGTCAAAAAGGACGACTATCTGATCAGGCTGTTTCAACAGCGGGGAGAAATCGCCAGCCGCGACCTGCCCATGTTCCTTGAGATATTCAAACGGATCAATCCCGAGGTCACGGATGTCAACCTGATTTATCCTGATCAGAAGATATTGATACCGCTCAAGGTTCTGTCCCCAGGGGCACTGGATGGCCAGGAAACCGGCCTCGTCAGCATTCCCATGATCATTATTTCAAATATTTCCGATGACCTCATGGCCAGCTCCGCCGAACATATCGTTGTATCGGGCGATACGGTTTCCAGTCTGCTTCTGCCCCGTTTCGGCAAACCCGACACCGATTCTTATCAACAGGGAATCGAAATATTTAAACATTTGAATCCGGAAATCAAAGATATCAACAAGATCCAAGCCGGGCAGAAAGTCCGGCTGCCCGATCCCGCAGTCCAGGATCATACGTGGTACTCGGAATTGTTTGATGACTCCGGCAAAATTATGGTCCCTGAAGATACACGCTGGTCCGAACTCGCGCCCCTGGCGCTTCCCGAACCCCGTCAGATCGAGGAACTTGCGCTGATTTCACCTATCGAAATTCCGGATACGGCGGCGACTAAAGAGACGCCGGGGATGCCGGGCGAACCTGCGCCCTCCAGAGTGGCCCGCACCTCGCCCCGGACCCTGTTTGAAAAAGCCGCTAAGATTTTCCGGGCAGACCTTATCGATTCCGGAGAATATTTTTTCCCCCGCAAAGGAAAGCCCGATTTCCGGCTGGATCTGTCGATTTCGCCCGTGATGGAATTCCGATCCGGA
>CAYZXZ010000132.1:0-8132 GCA_964481615.1 uncultured Desulfobacteraceae bacterium
CCCAGATGGTTTCTTCACTTTTTTCCATCAAGCGGTGCAAAATCGAGGTGATAACTAAATCAGGCTATAAAACTCATGTGCCGTTAATATTGCATCATATCGGAAAACTTTCTGAAAAACAAGAACATCATCCGGTTGCCGTTTCACACCGTCTGAAAAGTATCCTTGCGGGGCGCCGAGCCGGTCCCGATCCATTCCACTTTTTTCAGGCAATCCCGGCAGAGCTGATAAAACCGGATCGTGTCCTCGGTATGTTCAATCAGCTTCTCCAGCCGGCGTTTCATTTTTAGAAACTGCTCTTCGCTCAGATTCGGACATTCAAACACGGATTTTTGGACCCGGTATCCATAGGCCTTAATGGTTTTCACGGCCCGGTAGCGAACCCGGTTGTCTACGATATCGAAACTGACTACGAAAAACATGACGTTTAGGCCTCCCATAAAAAAGGGGAGTAGTCTTTTTTCGGGTCCTCCAGAAATTCGGCGAACCGGCGGACCTGATTGACGATCAGCCAGCGATAGGTGACGGTTTTGTCCAGATGGGGATAGCGGACGGAGCGATTCATCAATGCCTCGTAGGCGGCGATAAAGGTTCTGGCGATGCCCGGCTTCATTTCCACGGGCCGCCGGGCCTTCATATCGGCTTCATCGGCATAGGTCGTCGGCGAATTTTCCCGGTAAACGAAATCATCGGGCCGGACCACCTTCCGGTTGATCAGCCCCAGCACCTGTCGATCCCCCAGGAAACACCGGTATTCCTCCACCAGGTCGCAGGCCAGCGACGGCCTGCCATACGCGATTTCATGCAGAACGCCCATGTAGGGATCAAGCCCCTGGCCCTTGATGGCCGATAAGACTTCGTTGGTGAGCATCATATAGATAAAGGACAGCATGGCGTTGACCGGGTCTTTGGGTGGCCGCTTGTTCCGGCCGTTAAAGGTGAAATCCGGGTTTCGGATAACATGCGGAAACGCCTCGAAATAAAACCGGGACGCTAAGCCCTCCATTCCGCGCAACGCGGGAAGGTCTGACGCGGAATTGATATTGTTGAGCATGGCTTTGAGTCTGGCGGCGGACACTCGCAGGGCTTCGCTGCTGTATTGCCGGGCGCGCTGGAGTACGAACCGGTACATATTTTCGGTTTTTCCGGCAACAATCCGCCGGGCGCAGGCCAGGGCAACGGCGGGATCATTAAGCTGGATATACTGGGCCTTTCGAAGGGCCACATGGCGATGCTCGTCAATGGCGATGCGGGCCCGAAACCGGCCCGTGGGGGTGACAAACACCGTTTCAATCCGATTCTGAATCAGATAATCCAGGACCCCGCTGCTTAAGGAAACGTATCCCACCAGCATGAGGCGCTTGAGCCCGTCAGCCGGTATTTCCCGCATGACGGAGCGGTCCTTGACGATCTTTAAGGTCTGGCCGTCTTTTCGGATATAGGATCCGGGCTCTAAAATGTAAACCGCTTCCATGTCAGATAAATTGCTCCACCTGGCGGATGGCCAGTTTCAGGTTATTGATGGCCCCGGCCAGATTTTCCACCCGCTCGCACTTGACCGACAACTCGCCGGACCTGTCCAGATGAAGCAGGGGATGAAGGTAGCTGGTTTCAATTCCCGAGGCTTTATTATCGAACCGGCAGAAATCGCCCATGTAATTGAGCAGCGAATGAATGCGCTTGCAGCCAAGGGGCGTGCTCCGGACCCGGGAAAGCTTGTAATCCACCAGATGGGTGTTGTAGTCAGGCTGTGCCGTCATCAGGTCATGGAGATACGATTTCCCCTCCGGCAGAAATCCGATGGTCTGATACAGGATTTTTTCTTCCCGCAGGGAAAGTTCCTTTCCGGCCCGGCAGGCCGCGGCGATCTGAGCAATAGGCGGGCAGCGGCATTCCAGCTTGTAGAGCTCCGGATGCTTGTCCGCAAAGGGTTTCATGGCCGGATGCATGACGATTTCGGCGTTTTCCGGCGTGGTGAGAATTTCCATGAGATTGCCGGGGTCCGCGGGGTTGACGGACATGAGAAATTCAAGCTGGGCTGTGTCCACATGATCCCGGCATCCGATGAAAAAGGAACGCTTTCCGGTAAGCCGATGGACCCCCAGGGGAAGCTTGACCAGATTGCCGTAGCCTTTTCCGGACAGATGGTCCTGCTTGGGAAACACCTCCAGATGAAAGGCGCTTACGTCCCTTGATAAGGGATCGGCAATCCGGGTCAGGGCGTTTCGAGCAAGGCGGGCCGGCAGGGCCGGATGAAACAAAAACCAGAAATGAAACCCCTTGCCGCCGGAAAATTCGCCCAGGGGCTTTAGGCCCAGGGCGGCGGACAGTTCCGTGATCCGGTTAAGCAGATAAGTCCGTTCCCGGAAAATCGACTGTTTGTCCTCTGCGGTGACTTTAGCGTCGCGGAATTTTTTCGCCAGGTCCACGTCGATGACGGCAACCGACACGGCGGCGTCGGATTTCATCAGATAGATGCCGTAGGTTTTTGTTCCGCTGATATGCTCCTCCACATCGGCCCGATCCATGGGCCGATCCACGGGCACGTATCCCTGCTTGCCTTCGACCTTGTTGGACCATTGCCGGGCAAACCGGTCTTCCCGGCCGGAAAACAGAAACAGGTAATGATCGATGAGTTGCTGTCGGCGGCGCAGACGTTCAAAGGGCATGGCCGCGGCATCGGCGGCCCCGTCTTCCGGTTCCCGGAGCCGGCCCTGGGCTTTTTGCATCCATCGGGTATGAAATTCGACGGGCACATGGGGCTTCATGTACGCCAGGCCGGCGGCGATCTCTTCTTTGAGGTCCAGGATCAGCAGCAGTTCCAGAAGTTCTTTCCAGGCATCCTGAAATGCGGGCCGGGCACGGGTAATGTGAGTCAGTGCGGCCAGGGCCGTGGCCATGTCTCCGGCGGTCTGAGCCAGCCCGGCCCAGCGAAGTTGACGTTTCGGGTCCAGGGCCTGCCAGATGGATGCCTGGGCCAGAACTTTCCGGCAGTGATCCGGATTGTTTCCCGAAAAAATATCTTTTTCCAGCACGGAAAAAATCAGGGCCGGGTCCGGGGCCGCCAGAGCGCAATCTTCGATATTGGGATGAAATTGACGCTTTTCTTCCATTTTCAGACTCATTTGATTCAGTTGCGCTGCGTCGCGCACGTCTATGCGAGCATGGCTTTGAGTTTTTTGAGTTTCGGAAAATACGGCCGATGGGCCTCGAGCCGATCCGTCAGTTCCCTGGCTTTTTCGAGATTTCCCAGCCGATAATGCCCCAGTGCCTGCCAGAACAACCCCTCGTCATGATGATTGCCCCATTTCCCGGTAAAAAACCGGTCCGCGTCCGCGGCATGGCGGATGACCTGATCGAAATTTTTGCAGTGATATTCGATTTTTGCAAGTCGAATCAGGGTTTTGTGACGGGAAAGCCGGTCTTTTTCCAAGCTCTGGATAAGAACTTGCCGTGCTCTGTCAATGTTGCCCAGGGCGCAGCAGATGTCCGCCTCGGTCCATCGGACATAGGCGCGGCGGCGGTGTTCGGGCACCCGGTTGATGATGTCCATGGCTTTGGTCGGGTGATCGAGCATCAGCCAGGTGCGGCCCAGCAATTCATGCACGAAATCGCCCGGCTGGCCCTTGGGCCGAGTCTGAAGGGCGAACATCAGGGCGTCTTTGGCCTCGTTGAACCGGTTGAGATGAAAATGGATCTTACCCAGGGCGAAATACTTGAACATCAGGGACATGTAATTGGTGGTTTCATCTTCAGCCAGGCATTTTTTGATGGTGTCCAGGGCGCCGGCGGGATTGCCGGTGTGCAGGCGGCAGGCCGCCAGTTCATACAGGGCCTTGATGTAATTTTTCTGCTCCTGATGCCGATCCTTCCGGGCAGATTCATCCAGAGATTCCCAGTTGGCCGCAGCTTTTTCAAACAGCGGCAGGGCTTTTTCCGGCTTGTCCTCGATCTGCTTGAACAGCATCCCCTGGCGGTAAAAATTGGTGACGCCGTCGGGCCGCAGCGACTGAGCCTTGCGGAAATGCGTGTGAGCCAGGGCAATGCGGTCGGCCCGGGCCTTGCCGGAAAGAAAGATCTCCCGGTTTTTGGCGGCATAAAGCGAATCATAGGCCGTGTACCCTAACGAACTGTGGGTGAGAAAATCATCCGGGTCCCGCTGAAGGCATATGTGCAGCTCGGCAATGGCCTCGTCGAAACATTTCATGTGGCCCAGGGCAAAGGCCACTTTTCCCCGAACCGGCGCGTCCATTTCCCGGGCCACGAGTTCGGGTTGTTTTTCGGAAACCGGATAAAACAGCTCCTTGATATCGGGCCAGCGATTTTCCCGGATCAGCTCTTCGATTTCGGTCAACACCCGGCGACGGATGCGGTCAATGGCGTCGGTTTTGACGGAAACCAGATCATCAGCGGACAGAAACGGATCATCGGCAGGCTCCGGTCGGGAAGGGGACGTGTGCCCGCCGGGGCCGGCGATGGAATTCGCGGCGGGTTGCGTGATGGGTTTAGTGTTGGTTGCCGCGGCGTTTTGACCGGCGTGACGGTCTTGTGCGTCAGTCTGTTGGTTTTGCGCGGTGATTTCGGCGAATTTGGCGCCCAGTTCGTGCAGCTTCATATCTCCCTCCCATGCCGTTTTGATGAAAATTGACGTTTTCGCGTCTTCTATTTTCTTAAAACGGTACGGAAAGGGATTTTTTCAAATCAGTTGATCAGTTTTTTTGTGGAAATTTTCTTTACGGCTCCTCGCCCCTGCGGTAAAAAACCACCCCTACCCTCTGAATATGTGCGATCACATCCGGATCACTGATGCCGGCGAAGATGGACAGGTCGATGGTATAGGGGAGAAGTAGATTGTCAAGTTCATCCATGATCCGATAAAGGACCCGTAGATCCAGATCGTCCCCGCCGCACAGGGTCAGGTCGATATCCGATCCTGTTTTATAATCCCCCTTGGCGCGGGATCCATAAAGGATGGCCTGTTCCACCTGTGGGTATCTGGCAAATACGGCCAGGATTTTACGGATCGCGCTTTCCGTTAGACCGAACATCATGACCGCGCGCCTTTTTCCGGGTCTTTGAGCGTTTCGATCAATCGTTTGAACTCCGGATAATAATCTTCGATCACGGCGCGGCCGATGCTTCGGGCAATATCCGGGTTATATGTATGCGAACTCAGGTTCCGGCTCTTGATCATATCCATCCAGACCTCGCCGTTTTCAATCAAACCGCGTTTGAAGGCCTCCCGGGTGCTGTCTTTTGAGCCGTAAAGATTTTGCAGGCCCTGTTCCTCCAGAAAATCCTTGAGGACATTCCAGGCCAGTTCATGCGTATATTCAAACGCCTGAATCAGGCCCTGCTCCTCAAGCTCGGTCAACGCCCGCCGCCGGGAAAGCTCAACGGCCTTTTCCAATTGTCCAAAGGCCTGCATAAAATGTTTGTAACGCTGTATCCAGCGAATGTCGTGGTCGTGGGTGTTCATACTAAGCCTCCATCAAACAAGCGGCATAAAAGCAACTTGTCGACTTTTCTTTGTTTATTCAGGTAATTGCTCATCCAGCAGGGCTTCAATAACCGTCTCAGCGTCATCTATACATTCCCGCAACTGGCCATGAAACCGCTCCGCCGGTTTTGCTTTACGATTATACCCAGCGTGGTTGATATCGTTTCGACTGTCTGTCAACCGATTCATCAACGATAAGAGCTGCTTGTTGTTCTGATAAATTTCAATAATTTTTTTTGTTATTTCAGGATATTCTGCTGCTGAACCGTCCCATTGCGCATGATCGGTTTCTCGGCCTGCAAACCGGGCAGCGGGGTTAACGATATTTCTTATCTTTTTATTAACTATATCGGCTCCCGCTGCTTTCACAAGACCTGTGATGAGGATCTCCTGAAGAATGGTAAAGCCTTGTTGAACCATATTATGCTCCATGCACCATCTGGCCGCCTGAATGCCGTTTCGGATATCATGATCCGAAAACCGGTCAATCACCCGGTGGATCTTCTCCATCAGCGGTTTCATGGGCGGAATGAGATCGATCGCCTGGGAATCCGTAAAAAAGGGTTTTAATGTGTTGATGATGCCGGAAATTTCAGTCCCCCGGCAGGTAGCCATGATGGCGCTGAATTTTGCAAGCTGTCTTGATAAATTTTTCAATTGATTGGCCGCATGGCGTCGATCGAGCTGATCTCTGAGGATGGGCTTGAGTTCACTTTCCGCAAGATCATTGATGGGTCCGGCATGCCCGCTTTTTATAAACTGCTGGATAGCCGCCGACCATTCCAGCAAACTGTTAAAAGCCGTAAGATCAAAGATGGGCACATTTCGGTCTTCAATACGTGGGATTTCCTTTTCCACCTCCTTGGGATGGCCGAGAATTTCAAATGCGCCGTAATAAATTCCCTCTAAATTGATATTTTTCAGTGCTTTTGCGTAATTCAGCACCACGATGGCCAGCATGGGGATGGACCGGAACGCGTGGGTGATATCAAAAATTACATTATCCCCGTCATTCAGCAGATCATAAATTTGATTAAAGATGTTCCAGATTTCATCCACGGTCTTGCCGGATGTGATCTTGATCGCTTCGGCCTTTGCCCGGAGATTGAGTCGCTCAATTCGAGTCCGCAAACCCTCGGAAAGTTCTTGGTGCCCGCCATCCATCCAGTTTTTATTGAAAGCCTCATCCGTCGTCAGAATGAAAATGCGGTCTTCGGCCGTCCAATCCCGGCAATTGAGTGACAGGGTCGCCTCTTGAACGAATCGGACGTTTTCGACTTTCGCCAGGCTGTCTGCTTCATAATTACACGGGACATATGGACTTGTACCAAGAACCGAAAGATAGACATTTCGCATAATCAGACTCCATATCTTCGAAAAATCCGGTGATCAAATCGATGGGACAGGCGAATCGATCCATCGGCGTCTATGGTCTCGCTCATCTCCCGGCGTGTGGTGGAATACACCGGGAGAAGCCCTTCCTTAAATGCAAAATCGGCCATCAGGCAGCAGGCCCCGAAATCCCCCTGGATCAAAACATAATCGCCGCGGCAAGCGGTGGTCTTGAGCCATTGCCGGACGGGCCGCAGATAATCGGAAATCTCCGGCAGGTCCGGCGGGATCTGGTGCCAGAGGGTCTTGATCTCATCCGGCGGCGGGACGATTTCCGATACGCCCAGCGACGCCCGGGCATCGCTTTCCTGCGCCGGGGTGATGGAATGATTAAAGAGCAGAAATAAACGGGGCATAATCCTAAGAACAATCGGTCATTGGCTTCCAGGGCATCCTTTTAGGGCCGCCCTGGAAGCCCGGCGGTTGAAGTGTCCAATCGACAACCTAAACGGTTGGCTATTCCCTTTTGAAGACTTTTATCTATTCTGATTCTTTAAGTTTTTCATCTTCAGTAATCAGTATCAGATCATTTTCCAGCGCCGTCGCGGCAATAAATCGGTCGGCAGGGTCTTTGTGGGGGAGTTCTATCTTCCTGCTTTTGATGGCGATTGCGCAGGTCAATACCGCTTCTTTGACAGGACTTCGTTGGAGAGATTCAAATATCCAAGCCTCCGGCGCAGGTCGGAGCTCAATTTTTCCTTTCTCAGCCAGAATCATGGTTTCCCATAATGAAATTGGCGAAACAAACAGATCATTATCTTTGTTATCAAGTACTTTTAGAATATCTTCATCAAGTCTGTCCGGTTCCAGCAGACTCCATAACCATATGTGCGTATCCAGTAAATATTTCATTCTGATATGGCTTTCCAATTATCCGGGTTTTCAGCCGGTGAAATAATATCTCCCTTAATTTGTCCTGTTCCTCTCATACATCCTATCCATGATTCCTTACCGGAATCAGAAATCGGGACAATTTTAACTAATAATTTTCCTTTATCGGTTATCAATACAGGCTTATGAGTATTGATAACCGCCTCGATGACGCCGGAAATGTTATTCTGAAAGTTTGAGAGTTGTATCTCTTCCATTTTTTTCCCTTTTTCTTATGGTGTTTTTCATTTTGAATGACTTAATAATTATTTATAATATCACCAGCACCATGCGGTTGCAACTCATCATTTTGGTAGTTGCCAGGAACCTGCTATTCATAAACTTTAATGATCCGGAATCCGTTGCCGAT
>CAYZXZ010000133.1:0-8102 GCA_964481615.1 uncultured Desulfobacteraceae bacterium
ACGCCGGAGCAGATTGAACGGGCGGAGGAGACTGCGGTTTATTAAACGCTTACATATGTGCGGGGGTAGTCCTCTCCCGCTATTGGATGCGGACTGCTCATACCGCTCTATACTATATGTTGGGGGAACTTGCGTCAAGCAGATACCCCATTTCACTAAAATTAGAAATGGAATAACTATGGGAGAAATCGCCGATCTGAAGGGCACGGGTTCTCGATAAGACGACTTCCGTTTAGTGGCCTATTGGTACTTGATCTTGTTCCCCTTGACGATAAACTCCACCTGTTCGGCGATATTGGTGGCCATGTCGCCGGTGCGCTCCAGGCATCGGGATATGATGATGGACAAGATTGAGCGGCGGGTGTTGAGCAGCCGTTTTTCCGTCAGGGGCGTGCTTTTCGCCATATAGGCAATCATCGATTGAAGGACTTCCAGGGTGTATTGATCCGCCAGATCATCCATCTTGCTGATATCAAATGCTTTTTCTGTGTTCTGTTCGGCAAACGCGGTGATGGCTTTTTCCAGCATGGTGTCCACCACCTCGATTAGGCGTTCCATGGCCGGAATCGGGTCCAGGGGCGGATTTTGGCATAAAAAAATCGTGCGTTCGGCGATATTGACCCCTTGATCCGCGATGCGTTCCAGTTCATTGCTAATTTTCGTGCATCCCAAGATAAAACGCAGATCTTTGGCCATGGGTTGTCCAAGGGCCAGCATGGTCAGGGAAAGCTCATCGATTTCCGTTTCCAGATCATTGATTTCCCGGTCTCCCTCCACGACCCGCCGGGCCAGGATCTCGTCCCGGTTTAGGTATGCCTGGGTGGCGTTTTGGAGGGCGCGTCGGGCCAGGGCGGCCATTTTCAGAACGGTCATTTTCAGTTTTTCCAGCTCCATGATAAAGTGGCGTTGCATATGGATTTAACTCCTTGGATTAGCCGAATCGGCCGGTGATGTAGTCTTCCGTCTGTTTCAGCGACGGCCGGGTAAAAATACTGTCGGTATTCCCCACTTCAATGAGTCGGCCCAGATAGAAAAAGGCCGTGATGTCGGAAACCCGGGCCGCCTGCTGCATGTTATGGGTGACGATGACAATCGTGAAATTGACTTTGAGTTCGTGAATAAGATCCTCTATTTTTTGAGTGGCGATGGGGTCTAAAGCCGAGGCCGGTTCATCCATGAGGATCACTTCGGGTTCCACGGCCATGGCTCGGGCAATGCAGAGCCGCTGTTGCTGTCCTCCGGAAAGACCCAGGGCCGAATCATTCAGGCGGTCTTTTACCTCGTCGAAAAGCGCGGCCTGTTGAAGGCTCTTTTCCACCGTTTCTCTTATAAGTGCCTTGTTTTTGACGCCGTTGACCTTGAGGCCGTAGGCCACGTTTTCAAAAATGGTTTTGGGAAAGGGGTTGGGTTTTTGAAATACCATTCCCACCCGCTGTCTCAGGCTGACGACATCCACCCCGTCGCCGTATATGTTTTCATTGTCCAGAAAGATTCCGCCCTGCACACGGCTGCCGGGAATCAGGTCGTTCATTCGATTGAGGCATCTTAAAAATGTGCTTTTGCCGCAACCAGACGGTCCGATCAGGGCCGTTACCTGATTTTTCTTCATCTCAAGGGAAATATTCTGAAGGGCATTGAAATTCCCGTAATAGAAATTAAGGTTTTTCGCCGCGATTTTCATCGGATTTTCCATTTTCGTCTTTCCTTATCATACCGCGCCGCAACTGATTGCGACATGCCGCGACAGCCCGGCTTATTTCTGATCGGCTTTCTTCAGGGTAACAAAAAAGACCGATCCCATTGTTTTCCCCGGGGGAGGGCTTTCCACCCAGATAGCGCCTCCCATGGCATTGACCGCATGACGGCAGATGGCAAGACCGAGTCCGGTGCCGCCGGAGACTCGGCTTCTTTCCTTGTCGATACGATAAAACCTTTCGAATATTCGCTTCTGATGGCGGTGAGGTATCCCCGACCCTTCATCCTCAACGGAAAAAGTCGCCGTGCCGTCGGCATCGCTGAGGCCAGCGGTGATGGTGGTCCCCGCATCGCTGTAGCGGATGGCGTTGTCTAAAAGATTGCGAAATACCAGAGCCAGTGCGTTCTCCTCGGCGATTACCATGATGGTTTCCGGCAACCGGTTAATCAGGCGGATATTTTTCTCTTCGGACATGATCCGGCAGGTTTCTTCGGCGGCGGCAAAATAGGCGGCCGCGTCAATTTCCGAAAGAAGAACGGCGGGCCGGTCCTTTGCCTGCAGTTTGGTCAACTCCAGCAGATCATTGACGATATTGGTCATCTGGTTGGCGGTCTTCAATATGATCCCCAGAAAGGATTCCATGGTTTCTGAGGATCGCATTTTCGGGTCCAGTAGGGTTTCGGCATATCCCTTGATGGAAGTCAAAGGGGTCCGGAGTTCATGGGAGACGTTGGCGACGAAATCCTGTCGAACTTTTTCCAGATGCACCAGTTCACTGATATCATGAAAAACGACGACCGCTCCTCCCGATGGGATGCCCACCGCATTGACCTCGTAAATGGTTTCAGCATCTATGGCCGCCTTCATTCTGATGTGGTCTTTTCCCGCGAGCACCTGGTCGCAGGCTTTTTGGATTTCCGGGTTTAAAAACACTTCCATGGGGCGATGCCCTTCGCAGGTCGGCATGCATCGTGCGATTAGAGCCAGGGCATTATTGGACGCCTTGATATGCCCGGTGGCGTCTAAGAGCATGACGCCTTCCTGCATGCCTTCAAAAACGGCTTCGAATTCCTGTTTCTGTTGTTTGATCAGGTTGATGTGTCCGTGGATTTTGTCTGTCATTTCATTGATGCATTTGGAAAGTTCCTCGAATTCAACGGAGGAGGCGATATCGAGGCGCTTGCCGTACTCCCCACCGCCGATGCGTCGCATGGCCGCAATGATTTCCCGGATGGGGGTTTCCAGGTTTTTTGCCAGGATATAGTTAAGGATGCCGGTCAGCACCAGGACAAAACCCAGAACCAGCCAGAAACGGTCGGCAATGGCCCCCAGGCGAGCTTCCACCCGGGACAGGGGGATGGCCACCCGGAGAACCACTTTGCCGTAAGGCGGCCTTTCCACCGACTGGGCCTTATAAATCAACTTGCGGCCAAGGGTTGTGCTATAGCGGATACTGGAACTCCGCCCCTGCGCAACGGCGCCGATAAATTCCTTCCGGTCCGCATGGCTCTCCAGAACGGATAATTCGGGAAAATTCACATCTGAATCGGCGATTACCCGACCACCCCATGATATCAGGGTGATGCGATAATTCAGATGATTACCCAAGGTCGTCGTCCATTGATCCAGCGCGGCGTCACTGTCGAAAGGTGGCTCCCGGGAGAGCATCCATGATACGAATTCAAGCTGGGTATCCGCATGGGTCTCGGCTTCCTTGAGGATTTCCGTCTCCATGGTACGATAGAGATGCACGGCCTGGAGAAAAAGGGCGGTTGCCAGAACGACCCAGAAGCAGATCAACAGTTTTGTCCGGAAACGCAGGGTTTTCATTCCGTGTCCTTGAAACGGTAGCCGATGCCGCGCACGGTTTCAATGGCGTCCGCATATGGTCCGATCTTCTGCCGCAGCCGACGGATATGGGTGTCCACGGTCCGGGCATATCCATCAAACTGGTATCCCCAGACCCGGTCGAGCAGCTGGTTTCGGCTTCGTACACGGCCTTTGTTTTCTAAAAGTTCCAGCAGCAAATTAAATTCAGTGACCGTCAGGTAAACTTGTTCCTTGTTCAGTCGGAC
Organism: uncultured Desulfobacteraceae bacterium; assembly: GCA_964481615.1. Taxonomy (GTDB): domain Bacteria; phylum Desulfobacterota; class Desulfobacteria; order Desulfobacterales; family Desulfosalsimonadaceae; genus SURF-33. The sequence goes on from CAYZXZ010000133.1 coordinate 3,772, forward strand.
GCGGTGACTGTCCAGGTCGATCTCCAAATTCCCGAAGGATAATTTCGAAGCAGTTGGCCGTTCCGTTTCATAGCGCCGGAGGATTGCCCGCAGCCGCAGAATCATCTCCCGGGGGCTGAACGGTTTGGTGATGTAATCGTCGGCCCCGAGTTCAAATCCCACGATCCGATCGATTTCTTCGCCTTTTGCCGTGAGCATGACTATCGGAATGTTTTCGGTTTTCGGCTCTCTTTTTAGGGATTTGCATACCTCAAGACCGTCCATTCCGGGAAGCATAAGGTCCAAAAGAATCATATCCGGCAGCTGTTCCTTGGCCGCCTCCAGTCCCCTGATGCCGTTTACGGCGGTCAAGGTGGCAAAACCATCGGCCTGAAGATGAAAGATGATCAATTGAAGAATATCCTGATCGTCTTCCACCACCAGTATTTTTTTGCTCATATGTTTTCCCGCCTTATGTAGGAAGGCCGCTGAAATACTCCTTCAATAGCCTTTTCGCATCACGAAATAATGAAACTTAGGTGACGTTTTTGTTACATGGTTGTCATGGATTTTTCGGGAGACCGTCACAGGATTGTCAAAAAACATGTTTAAGATGGCCACAGTTCGGAAAAGCTTCCATGGTCCGGGCAGGAAGCACATTTTTAAAATAATACCAGCAAACAAAGGAGTAGAGCAATGAAGAAAATGATCGAAAATATATTGAAAATTGTTATTGTATTCGTAATTTTAATGGGTTTTTCCGGCAAATGTTTTGCGGACAACCTTAAAATCACGGGTTCCACCACGGTTCTGCCCATCGCCCAGAAAGCCGCCGAAGCCTTCATGAAGGCATATTCGAATGTCAATGTCTCCCTGTCTGGCGGCGGCTCTGGCGAAGGGATCAAGGCGATAATCGACGGGACCACCGATATCGCCAATTCATCGCGTTTCATCAAGGATGCCGAAGTGGCGCTGGCCGTAAAAAAGGGCGCTTATCCGGTGCCGTTCGGTGTCGCCTATGATTGCATCGTTCCGGTGGTTCACCCGTCCAATCCAACAGCCGACCTGACTCTGGATCAGCTAAAAGGGATGTACAACGGTTCGATCACCAACTGGAAGCAGGTGGGTGGCCCGGACAAGGCGGTGGTGGTGATTTCGCGGGACACTTCCTCAGGCACTTACGAAGTCTGGTCGGAAATCGTCATGAAAAAGGAACGCGTCTTTCCTGGCGCATTGCTCCAGGCATCCAACGGCGCCGTGGCCCAGGCCGTGGCTAAGAATACCTTTGCCGTCGGCTACGTGGGGTTGAGCTATCTCAATAACGAGATTAAACCTGTGACCGTCAACGGGGTTACGGGCAACATGGATAATTCCCTAAACGGCAGCTATCCCATCAGCCGGGTGCTTTACATGTTCACCAAGGGATGGCCCAAGGGCATGACCCTTCAGTTCATCAATTTCATGATGCATCCCCAGAAAGGGCAGAAAATCGTCGCCGAAGCCGGTTTCGTGCCGTTGTATTAACATGGATGATTTTTCATAATCATGTTAAATGTTATCCTGCAGCGACCCGCGGAATCATACGCGCGATTATTGTCGATGACGCCGGTGTCGCCACAATAAAAAAGGCCCACGAATATGAAGCATGCCGGCCGACAATTCAGGGAATTTGCGATTCGCGGCTTTTTTTTCATGGTGGCGTTGGTTTCCATCATGATCCTATGTCTGATTCTGATATTCTTGGCAAAAGAAGGCATTCCGATTTTCGGGAAAGTCTCGATTACGGAATTTTTATTCGGGAAATACTGGTATCCCACTTATGATCCGCCGGATTTCGGTATTTTTCCCTTAATCGTCGCCTCGTTGTCGGTTACCGTCTGTTCGGCCGCCATTGCCATCCCTTCAGGTATTATGACGGCGATTTATATCGCTGAGATCGCTTCGCCCCGGCTCAAGGAAATCGCCAAACCCGCGGTGGAACTGCTGGCATCCCTGCCGTCGGTGGTCATCGGCTTTTTCGGCATGGTGGTGGTGGCCCCCTTTCTCCAGGATGTTTTCAACATACCTACCGGCTTGAATCTTTTTAACGCTTCTTTGATGCTGGCCTTCATGTCCGTGCCCACCATATGCACGATATCCGAGGACGCCATCGCCAGCGTACCAGTGGAATTAAAGGAGGCTTCCCTTGCTTTAGGCGCCACCCACTGGGAGACTATTTTGCGGGTGATCATCCCGGCTTCCCTTTCCGGTTTGAGTACGGCCGTGATTCTGGGGATGTCCCGGGCCATCGGGGAGACCATGGTGGTGCTCATGGTGGCCGGGGGCGCGGCCATGATGCCGTCCTCCCTTTTTTCACCGGTAAGACCCATGCCGGCCAGTATTGCCGCCGAAATGGCTGAGGCCCCATTTCGCGGGGATCATTATTTTGCGCTGTTTGCTACGGGCATGATCCTTTTTCTGTTTACACTCGTGTTTAATTTCATTGCGGATTATATTTCCCGCAAACATCGGCAGGTGGGGGCCGCGACTCTGTGATGATTGCAACCATGAATATTGATGGTTCCGTAAAAATCGGATTTTTCGCTTCGAGAGTCTTTCTGGGCTTTTTCCCCCGAAATCCACGATCTCGCTCAAAATCGATTTTTTTTCAGAACCATTACATTGGTTGTGTTGTAAGTTTATGATTTTAAAAAATATCCCGAATTTCAGGGCTTCTGAAAACAGATAGAGATGGAAGAAAAAATGAACGAAGCGATTTCAACGCCGTTGAAAACAAAGGGTGGCGGCGGTCGCCGTCGACTGATCGAAGGCGGCATGTTTTTTCTGTTCCGTCTGGCGGCAGTGATCAATGCCCTGGCCCTGGCCGTTATCGTTTTTTTTCTGGTAAAAAATGGCTGGCGGGCCATCACCTGGACCTTTCTGTCTCAGATGCCCTATGATTCAATGACTAAAGGCGGGATTCTGCCATGTATCATCGGAACGGTCTGCCTGAGCATCTGTTCCATGATGATCGCTTTTCCGCTCGGTGTGGCTTCGGCTATTTATCTCAATGAATACGCCCGGCAGGGAATTATCGTCAGAATCATCCGGTTCGGCATCAGTAATCTGGCCGGCGTGCCGTCGGTGGTGTTCGGCCTGTTCGGCCTGGCGGTATTTGTTGTCTGGTTGGGTTTCGGGGTGAGTATTTTATCCGGTGCTCTAACGCTGGCGTTTCTGACCCTGCCAGTGATCATCGGCACGTCCGAGGAGGCGCTCCGGGCCGTCCCCGACACCTACCGGGAAGCCTCTTTGGGCCTGGGCGCCACCAAATGGCAGACGGTTTTTCGCGTGGTGCTGCCCGCGGCCATTCCTTCCATGCTGACCGGAGGTATCCTTGCGCTGAGCCGGGCCGCGGGGGAAACCGCGGCCATCATGTTTACCGCTGCGGTATTTTTTACCACTTTGCTTCCTCAGTCCATCATGGAACCGGTCATGGCCCTGCCGTATCATATTTACGTGCTGGCTACTGCGGGCACCGAAATCGAAAAAACCCGTCCTCTCCAATACGGCACGGCCCTGGTGCTCATCACCCTGGTCCTGGGCATGAACCTGGTGGCCATCATCTATCGTTTGCGGCTGCGCCGCAAACGATAGACAACAGGCTATTACGGCATCAGAATTGTTTTGGCGTTCTCATTGAGTTAATATTGGCTTTGATCCGTTTCACCAACGCGTTAAACCAGTGCCGCTGACGGCTGCGGCTGATCCCGGCGATCCACTTGCCCAGGTTGACCTTGCCATGAATGCTTGACCGGATGGCCGCAATGGATGCCTGGAACCGCTTAAAATATCCTTGTGGCCGCAACCGCAATACGCACCCGCAGTCCGGACAGCGGTATCGCTTTAAACACAAAGGATGGCAATACCCGTCAAAAGCGGCTAAAACAAACCCATGTCCCCACAGCCTGCACCCCTGGCACCCTGGGCCAGACGATAAATTTCATTGAGCATGGCAGAAAAAAAGATTACCATTGACTTGTCCTTGAGAACCTCTTGCGGGTTCTCGTGTATAAAAAGGGCGGTGCGTCCGCCAGACATCACCGCCCTTTTTCCAATAAAAAAAGCCTCCGTCATAGAGGCTCATTTATTCTGACAATCCGTTCCGCTTGTCAACGGAATCTAAAAATTTACCGACTGATCTGATTCATTTAATTCGCTTTTTAAGAACCGCGTTGCTGGTTTAATCATCTATTTTTCTATCGCCACCAGGCTTCTTTCATTTGTCAGGGTAAACCATCTTTAACGAAAAGGAGGCGAAAAATGCGGAGAGTCATATACTTCTTATTTACAAACATCGCGGTTCTGATCGTCTT
>CAYZXZ010000134.1:0-7999 GCA_964481615.1 uncultured Desulfobacteraceae bacterium
TAAATTTATAACAATCAGTTATTATTGATTATAATTTTTTCCGTTCAAACACTAATTATAAGTTTTCACGCCGTCATGATCAATGTCGAAATCCAGCAATTTTGCTCCGGCTCTTTCCGACAGAATCGATTCCCATACAGATTTCAGTGCGGCGATATCGCCTGCCTGGCCCATGGCCCAGATGCAACCGCCGCCGCCCGCTCCTGTGAACCGGGCGCCGCATTTGTTGTGACGCGCGGCATCACACAGCCGGTTTCCAATATCGTCAAGCACATCCGGCGTCATTTCCAGACGGATGTCGGTTTCCTGATTCATCAATTGAACCGCTGCGACGATATCGGCACAAGATACGGCATCAACAAAGGCATTGGTGCACCCAACGATCTCGGCCCAATGGGACCTGAATTTTCCGGAAAGAAACTGTTCCACCCATTGACTGTTAATATTAATGGATTCATGGGGAACGCCGCAATAGGCCAGCAGGATCTGACTCTGAAAAACGGAGTATTCGGTCTTGTCAATGACCCGGCGGCGGCGAAAGTGGTGATCATCCCCTTTTCCCCGCCAGTACCATGCGTTGATCCCGCCGTAAGTGGCGGCAAGCTGATCCTGAAGGCCGCACGGGACCCCGGCAACACCCTCTTCAATAGCATGGGCCAGCAAAGGGATGCGATCCAGGGGGATTCCCGGCCGGTCCGCAGTCGTCAATATCCGGTTAAAGGCAGCGATCAGGGCCACGGCGGCGACCGAAGATCCGCCCAGAGCGCTGCGCGGCGGCGATGCTGATGCAATGTCAATATGAATGCCATCGATATGGAAATGGGCCGCAATGGCGAACATCATCCCCATGGGATGCCGAAACGGCAATGCATCCGCACGATATTCCGCGTCATCAAATCCCCGGGAACTGATTCGGATGTATCCCGGCCGATGCGGCATGATATCAATGCGTGTCCGCATGTCAACGGCGATGTTGAACGTAGAGGGATTCAGAAAAGACAATGGATAATAGAAACTGCTGATGTCAAGGGTCCCGCCCATGTCGATCCGGCAGGGCGCACTTGCCGATATGCTCCGGGTTTCAATGATTTTTCGGATGTCGCTCATGGCATGTCTCTTCTTGTTTGCGTATTCTTCATCGATGAAGGATTTAGCAATATTTCTGAATCGGGCTTTTCCCATCCGGACCGCATCTCTTTGAGAAAACCGAGGCTTTTGGGCTCCTTCCCCAAGTAATAAGGGACAAAGGTTTCCAGCATCCGGCGGCTTTCGTTAATGGCCGACGGATTGAACTTCAGCCGCGCCAGATGATTGAACGGGTTATCCCTGATCCACAGGAGCTGCTTGACCGTGCCCTTGGAAAGACAAACGTGCGATGGATGAAACGAAGAACATCCTTGGCATACCAGGCCGCCGGATGCAAGTTCAAAAACGCATCGGTCATGGGCGAAATTCTCCAATGGTTTCCAGCAGCGCGCGCATGACGTCAGGTTTGGCATCAGTCCGATCAATGTCAGAAAACGGATCTGAAAAATAATACTGGCCGCTTCTTCCGTGATCTCGCTGGTATCGAGGATATAGAGGCCATACTTGAGCAATTCATATACGGATGCCTGGGATTTTCCCTCTTCGGCCCACTGATTGATGAGCTCGACCCAGTAGCTGGCATACGCGGTTTTCCGGATATCCCCCCGAATGCAGGAAACCGGGGATTCCAGCACGGCCTCCTGGAGCACCGGCATACCACGCCCCCGGGTATCCGCGCAGACCAGGTTCAGTATGGAAAACAGCTCAAGAATCCCGGCAAACCGTTTCCGGCTGTTTTTCGCGTTTTTGGCGATCACCGTGAGTTTCCCGTTTGTCAGGGTGTAAAACGTGATGATCAGGTCATAATCCCCGTACGGGAAGCGGCGGAGCAGTATCGCGGGCGTTGAAAAAAGGGGCATGTGTCAATAACCCAGAAACAAAAAAGCCACCTGAAAATAAATCAGTACGCTGAGGATATCAATAGAAGACGTCACAAAGGGGCCGGTGGCCACGGCCGGATCAATATGAAGCCGGGCGAGCATCATGGGCATAAAAGAGCCGATAAGCGCCGCCACGGACATGGAAGACAATACGCCGATACCTACGGAAACCGCAAGGGCGCTTGTATTATCCACCCGGAAAAAGAGGTAGGCGATGGCTCCGAGAAAAATGCCGTAAAACACGCCTAAAATAACCCCGATGGCCAGCTCCTTGGAAACCACCGACCAGAGATGATGAATATTGATCCGGCCGGTGGCGATCCCGCGGACCACGATGGTGGACGACTGTATCCCGATATTGCCGCCCATGCCCATGATGACGGGAATAAACGCCGCCAGATAGGCCAGCCCCTGCTGCAGGTGTTCTTCAAACCGGCCGATGATAAACACAGCGACAACGCCGCCCATAAAACTGACAAACAACCAGGGCAGGCGTATCCGGGTGCTCCTGGCGATGGATTTGGTTTCAATGAATTCCTCGCCCACGCCGGCCATTTTCAGAATATCTTCGGTGGCCTCTTCCCGGATGACGTCGATGATGTCGTCGACGGTGATGAGTCCGACCATGCGCCGGGTTTCATCCACCACGGGAACGGCGAGATAGTTGTATCGCGCCACGATCCGGGCGACCTCTTCCTGGTCCATGCCGGTGGAAACCGAAATCACGTCCGTTGACATGAAATTACGAAGGGGGGTAGAGGGCGTCACTACCACCAGCTGACGCAGTGAACTGACCCCTACCAGGCGGCCGTCGTCATCCACCACATAGATGTAGAAGGGCATTTCAATATCATGGTATTCCTTTTCGGACTGGAGCGTTTCGATTACTTCCCGGGCCGTCATGTCCGCTTTCAGTGCGATGAAATCGGTGGTCATGATGGAACCGGCCGTGTCCTCCTCGTACCGGAGCAGCCCTTCCAGATCGTCGCCCCCTTTCTTCCGCATAATATTTAAAACCGTATCCGCGGTTTCCGGGGACATGATTTTAATCAGGGCGGCACTGTCATCCGACGGCAGGTCCTCCAGGATTTCAACAAGCTGGGCGACCGAAAGATTTTCAATGATGTCAACGGCTGTGTCCTCATCGAGTTCGCTGAGGACATATCCTTTTTTTTCCGGATCATCGATTAAGAAAAAAAGTTTGTGCTGGTTGGCAGCGGACAGTGAACGAAATACCGGCGGCAGGTCGGCTTCGTACACCTTACCGATGATCTTTTTCAACCGGTCGGTCGCCCCTCGGCGGATCAGCCGGTTGATGGTTTCGATCAGTATTCTGCTTCGTTCAAGGGCCATTTATCTTCTTATCTTTTCGAATCTGTTTACGGCAGGTCTATGGTGACGGTTTCGCCGCTTTTTCCCGGCACGGTCACGGATTGTTCATTCAGCCGGATGTTCAAGCCGGCAGCATTGCCGATTTGCAGGTGGACGCGCCGGGATATCGCCAATTCAATATGGTCCATCGGATACAGGATATATTCAAGCGGCTCTCCTTCTTCCGGACGGATCTTTACCCAGGTCTTTTCCGTGGCGGTCAGTTCCAGCCGGAAAACATCGGGGTTCCCGTCCTGGAAAGAGAGTCGATGCGCCTGATGAACCGCCGAAACATCACCGATCCGTTCCTGCAGCATCAATGGTGATGAAAGCAGGGAGATTTCATATATCATATACAGAACCGCAATGACAATCAGGATCCACAAAATTCCCGCAAACAGCAATGCCCCTGGTTTGAATTTCCTTGTCGCCGTCGACTGCCCGGGCAGGCAATGGGTGGATTTTCCCCAGGCCCGGCGGCAGATCATGTAGCGGTCGATGATATCGTTTTCATCCACGCTGATGAAGCGGGCATAGGACCGTAAAATGCCCCTGACAAAAACATCATCGGGCAGCCGGTCATGGTCTTCGGTTTCGATCTGTGCCAGCTGGGATAAACTGATCTTGATCTCGGCGGCCACCGCTTCCGAGGAGATGCCTTTTTGCTGTCGCAATCCCTTCAGATAAGGGCCGAAAGACATGGCTCCATGATCATCCTGCGAAACGGAACAGACCACGGCAGATACCCCTTTCCGGGTAAAAAACAAGGAATAAAAAACTGACCGCAGATATGCAGATGCTAGTAAATGATTTTAATATGGGCGTCCTGCCTCAATTTCTCTATCCAGGCGTTAAATTTCTCATTTACCCTTTCTTCATAAAGCTTTTTGCGGATTTCAGCCGCGCTGTCATCCTCCGTTTTCGGGGCGGCATCCATAATCGCCTCGACATAGAAAATCTGATACCCGTGATCGGTTTCAATAATGGATGAACATTGCCCGGGTTGAAGCGGAGAAATCGCGTCCGCGATATTTTCCGAAAGGTCGTTTAACGCAAACAACCCGAGCAGGCCGCCGTCCACGGCATTAACCGCCTCCGAACAGCTTTCGGCCATTTTTGCAAACGATTCACCGGTTTCGAGTTTTTCAACTACATCAACCATGCGATCGTAAACAGCCTGCCGACTTTTCGCATCGGCGGAGCGATCCCACGACATCATGATATTTCTGAGCTGATATTGTTTCCGGGGTCCGTAAAATTCCGGATGAGCCTCCTGGTATGCCTGGATGTCGGTTTGGGTGATGATGATGCTGGAAGTGACCTTCAGGTTGACCAGCCTGTTTCTAAGAATCTGTTTCCGAATCTCTTCCCGATATGTTTTCATGTCGATGCCGGAAAGCGCCAGTGCCTGCCGGAGTTCTTCGTCCGTATATGAATTGTTCGCCTTGATCTGTTCCACGGCATGATCGATTTCAGCTTCACCTACTATGATCCCCGCCTGAAAAATCTGCTGGTCCGCCAGTTTTTCATCGATCATGTCATTGAGCACATCCATCCGCTTCTGATAGACGAGTTCCTGTTCCTTTTCAGCGGCGTGACCCTGGGAGCGGATCTGCCGTTCAAAGGAAGCAAATTTCTCGTTGAGTTCCACAAGACGGATGATTTCATCATTAACAACAGCGACAATCCGGTCCACCAGAACAGCGGCATGACCGGATACCGCAAGACACGCCGTCACGGCAAAAACCGCCAGTATAACACGCACATCGCATACTTTTCGAAGCAACCATCGCGACATCGATTTAGACTGCATAATCACTTCCTGAATTCAAAAAAACATTAAGATTAATCAATTTAAAAACTTTATAAATTAATATATTTCGCGATTTCAATCAAGATATTTTTGGCCTGGGCCATGAATCCGCCGGCCCCGTTCGGGTCGAGATTAATCCTAAGCGCCTGATCGGAGCCAAACCGATTCCGTTTCAGATCGGTTTTGATAAAAGTGATGAGGCCCTGGGGGCGGGCCATGTGGGGCTCCGAAAATGTCAGGAAAAGATGCGCATCGGTCATGTCACATCGTTTAATGCCGGCTTTGACGCACAATATTTTCAGCATGATCTTCAGCAGCAGGTTGCCGGCTTCTATGGGCAGCGGGCCGTATCGATCGATCAGCTCGGCTTTGAAATCTGAAATCTCCTTTAATTCCGTCATCTTCGCCAGCCGTCGGTATGCCAGCAACCGTTGATCAATATCGGAGATATAAGTTTCAGAGATATAAACGGACAGGGGTATGTTGATTTCCGGAACCAGTGTTTCAACAACGACTTCGCCTTTCATCCGCGCCACGGCTTCTTCGAGCAGTTCCAGAAACATGTCGTATCCCACCGCGGCGATATGCCCGGATTGCTCGATACCCAGAGCCGCGCCGCCGCCTCTGATCCGCAGGTCGTTCATGGCGATCTGGAAACCGGCGCCGAGATCGCTGTGTTCCATCAGGACCTTGAGGCGCTTCTGGGCGTCACGGGTCAATGTCGCCCCCCTTGAAACAAAAAGATACGCATATGCCTGCTCTTCGGCCCGCCCCACCCGGCCGCGCAACTGGTAAATCTGAGCCAGCCCGAACCTGTCGGCCCGGTTGATGATGATGGTGTTGGCGTTGGGGATGTCAAGGCCCGATTCCACAATGGTCGTGCAGACCAGCATGTCGAGTTCCCTGTTGATAAATTGCAGCATGACCTTTTCAAGGGCGTTTTCATCGAGTCGGCCGTGTGCCACCCCCAGCCGGACCTCGGGAACCAGGTCCTTAAGATAGGAAGCCATATTCCAAATGGTATTGATATTGTTATGAATGAAGAATATCTGGCCGTTTCGGTCCATCTCCTTCCGAATGGCCTCGGCAGCGACCGAAGGATCAAACTCCGATATGTAGGACATGATGGCCCGCCTGAGTTCCGGAGGTGTCTGGATAATACTGATATCCCTGACCCCCATCAGGGACATGTGCAATGTGCGGGGTATGGGCGTTGCCGTCATGGACAGCACATCCACGGTATTGCGGATCTTTTTCAACTTTTCCTTGTGCTTGACTCCGAAGCGTTGCTCCTCGTCGATGATGGTAAGCGCCAGATCCTTGAACTGAATATCTTTCTGTAGCAATCGATGCGTTCCGATGACGATATCAGTTTTACCGGTACGCAGGCGTTCCAGGATATCTTGTTGCTCCTTTCGGGATCGAAACCGGTTCAGGCAGTCAATGATCACCGGATAACGGCTGAAACGATCGGAAAATGTCCGATAATGCTGCTCCGCCAAAAGGGTCGTTGGCACCAGGACAGCGACCTGCTTGGCGTCATTTACGGCTTTGAACGCGGCCCGAAGCGCAACTTCGGTCTTGCCGTATCCCACGTCGCCGCAGACCAGACGGTCCATGGGTGTCCGCCCTTCCATATCATTTAATACATCATCAATGGCCTTGATCTGGTCCGGAGTTTCCGCAAACGGAAATCCTGCTTCAAAATCCTTGAAATACGCATCCGATTGCCCGAAGGCATGCCCTTGCAGTATTCTGCGCGAGGCATAAAGGTTCAACAGATCGGCGGCGATCTTTTCCACTGATTTTCGGGCTTTTGCCTGAACCCGCTGCCAGGCTTTGCCGCCCATTTTGTCGATTTGTGGCGTGATGCCGTCGACACCCATGTACTTCTGGATCATGCCCAGTCGATCCACGGGAATATAGAGCCGGTCGTCATCACGATAAGTGATGACCAGAAAATCGTTGGTCACCCGCTCCACGGTCAACTTTTCCATGCCGGAATAGACCCCGATGCCGTGATCCACATGGACGACCAGATCGTCGATTTTCAGATCGCCGAATTCAATGAGCGCCGTCATGATCCTTCCCGGATCCGCCTTCTCCGCCCTGGTCCTGCGTTGCCGGATCTTGGGGCCGAAAATCTCCTTTTCCGTGATCACGGCAAGACCTTCATCCGGCCATACAAATCCGCCGGAAAGATGACCGATGCGGATGCAGACCGCTTTTTCCTGATTCAGGGCAACAGGACCGGGCTGCGGACGGAATACTGTCGGGATGCCGTAGGGTTCGATCAATGACTGCAAACGCCGCATTTGCGCATCCGAGCTGCACGCCAGCATCGTTTTATAGCCGGCGCTCCGATGTTCATTGATCCAGTTGACCAGCGGCAGCAAAACATTATCCCTTGTTTTGTTCATCATCATTTCCGAACGGATGGCCGTGTTATCCTGGACGGCCAGACGGCAGGGCAAGGATGAACCGGCCTCAGCAGCAGCACCCGGATGGCCCTGCAGAACGTAGAATGCCAGCCGGCATTTTTTTGAAATGCCGGCTTCGACCTCGGTCCATGGCTGATACGACTGAGCCGGAGGGATGCACAGCCTGCCATCCGCCCTTGCGGTCAGGTAATTTTCCTGGACCTGTCTTTCTTTTTCAAGGGCCTGCTTTTCAATGTCCGCGGGATCAAAAAGCAGCCAGATGCTTTGTTCAGACACATAATCAAAGAGTGTGTCGCGCGCGTGATAGACCAGAGGTATGAAGCTTTCGATGCCCGGAAAAAATCCTTCATTGTACAGACGCTCCTGCAATTGATCTGCCTGGGACATTGGAAGTCCGGATTCCCTGA
>CAYZXZ010000135.1:0-7990 GCA_964481615.1 uncultured Desulfobacteraceae bacterium
TCAATCTCAAAAGAGACCCTTACTCACCTCACCACTACCTAGTTTTCAAAGATCAACGGCAGGTCAATATTACTAAAATCGAACCTTTTTGCCTTACCGGCTGCTGCCTCAGCAACAATTATTAAATCTAGCCTTGTTTGTCTTTTATATCAAGATAAACTTTACTTTAATCTGCTTTTTTTATTCCTTCGGAGGCCTGAAAAATCGGGGTCCGCGCAAAGCAGGATTGAGGCGTTTTATACCCGGCCTAAGTTCATGTCAACCATTAAATTCAATAATCGCAAATTTCTTTTACACGCGGACAGGACACCGGTTGGTGATGCGCTGTGCGCCCGGATCAATCCGATGCGATATAGCTCACAACATCTCGAATACATTCATAAACAGAAAACAGCTCATCTCGCTGGATGCAATAGGGCGGCAAAATGTAAATCACGTTGCCCAGAGGGCGCAACAGACGGCCGTGGCCTGGCAGGTGGCCCTGGAGCGCAACGGACCCACGGCGCTCAGATACCCGCCACCGTCGCTTACCGCCACATCCATGGCGGCGATGGCCCCGCAGACGCGGAACCGATGCAGGCATTTCTCCTGCCGCAGTATATCCATCCCGTCCATGTGCCATTGCGACATCCGCATAAACTGATGGCGGTTTTCAGCCAGCAGATCCAGCGACACATTCCCCGCAGCGCAGCCCAGAGGATTGGCCGTGTAGGAATGTCCGTGATAGAATGTTTTGCCGGGATCTTCATCGCAAAAGGCCTGATAAATCCGATCGGTGCAAACCGTTACGGCAAGGGGCATGAAACCGCCGGTGATCCCCTTGGACAGACAGATGATATCCGGTACGGTTTGCGATTTCCGGCAGGCAAAATAATCACCGGTCCGCCCGAACCCGACCATCACCTCATCATATATAACAGGCAGATCATAACAGCGTGATTTCGCCTGAAGGGCCCGCAAAAACTCGGGCCGGCACATGCGCATACCGCCGGCTCCCTGCACCAGGGGTTCGATGATCAGGGCCGCGTAGATATCGGCCCGACTTGCCAACAGGCGATCCAGCGCCGCCAGCGCCCGGGCCTCCTTTTCGGCCACATCCGCATCATCTTCAAATGTTTCAGGATAAGGTATGAAATCAACATCAAAAAGCAGGTCCCGGAACGCGTCGGTAAACACCGACCGGTGGCTTACGGACATGGACCCAAGAGTGTCGCCATGATAGGCCCCCTCAAAAGATATAAACCGCGTCCGGCCGGATACGCCCCGGTTTTTCCAGTACTGAAACGCCATTTTCAGGGCTACCTCCACTGCGGTTGAGCCGTTGTCCGAATAAAAGACACGGGTCAGCCCGTCGGGCAGGAGGTCAACCAGCCGACGTGCCAGCCGCTCTGCCGGTTCATGAGTCAGTCCCGCAAACATGACCTGTTCGAGTTCAATGGCCTGGCGATAGATGGCCCGGGCGATCTCCGGATGGGCATGCCCGTGAAGGTTGACCCACCAGCTGGAAACGCAGTCCATGAGTGTCCGGCCGTCTTCCAACGTCAGCATCACGCCGCGGCCGGATGTGACGTGAAGCAGCACCGGATCTGGTTTCAAGGATGTAAAGGGGGGCCATACCGCGGAAGGCCGTGCCGCATTAGCAGAATTCATGATCTCTCCTTATCCAAAGAACCGTTGAAAACGCATCTGCGGCCCGGGGCAGACAAAAATCGTCCAGTGCGATGTCACGCCGGCCTGCTCCGCGGCCGCATGAGGAGACAGGGGCGCGGACAGACAATATCGCTCGGGGAAAATTCACCATCGTCATCATTACGATTCGTCCGCTGATATCAGTCTCTGCCGCGCTGATCCCGTTTCCAGGATGCAACGGCCCGAACCAGATCGTCGATATGCGCACGCGTATGCAGGGCCGACAGGGAAATCCGGATGCGGGAAGCACCTTTTTGCACCGTTGGCGGACGGATGGCAATAACCAGGATATGGTTTTGCGCCAACCATGCGGCCATATCTATGGCATCGGCCTCCTGGCCCAGGATCACCGGAATGATCTGGGTGCATGATGCGCCGGTGTCATATCCCATACCTTGCAGGGCCTCCCGCAGATATCGGGCATGATCCTGAAGGGTTTCCCGTTCTACGGCCATGCCCGGAATCAGATCCAGGGCCGCGTCAATGACGCCGATGACCGCTGGCGGAAGGGCTGTGGAATAAATAAAACCGGCACAACAATTAACGAGGTAATCCCTGAGTTTTCGGCTGCATGCCGCATAAGCGCCGAAGCCGCCGGCAGCCTTGCCGAAAGTGCCGATGGTCAGATCCACCCGGCGACCGCAGGTCAGGCCCATTCCCTGCCGACCCCACACGCCCGTGGCATGGGCGTCATCAACCACCAGGAAGGCATCGTACTCATCGGCGAGACTTTCCAGCGCATCCATGTCGCAGATATCGCCGTCCATGCTGAACACGGACTCCGTGACAATAAGAATCCTGGAAGAGCCGGCATCCCGGTTCTCCTTGAGCATACCGGCAAGATGGTCCATGTCATTGTGACGGTAGACCGCCACCCGGCAGCGGGAAAGGCGGCAACCCTGAATCAGGCTGTTATGATTCAGACTGTCGGATAGAATGAGTGTTTGACGGTCCGACAGGGCCGGCAGCACCGTGGCGTTGGTCTGAAAACCCGAACTGAGAATAAGGGCTGCTTCCGTCTGTTTGAGACGCGCCAGTTTTTCCTCTACGGCCGCAACGCCCTCGTGGTTCCCGCAGATCAGGCGGGATGCCGTGGCGCCCGCGCCATAGGTGTTGAGATATTGAATCGATCGTTGCACCAGCAGGGGATGCCGGGAAAGCCCCAGGTAATCGTTGGAACAAAAATTGATAAGATCCCGGCCATCTGCCCGAACCATCGGCCCGTCAAGAGGAAACAAAGGCCGCAACTCTCTTAATTGATTATATTCTTTTCGGCGAGACAATTCCGTATCAACAACGGCGTCCATTCCGGAACGAAGTTTTTCGATCATGACGGGCTATCTTTGTAAATAAAATTTGCGAATCTGTTCCACCACATATTCAAGCTGTTGGTCGGCGAGTTCTGGATAAACCGGCAGAGCCAGCGTATGAGCGGCAGCATGCTCGGAAACCGGGAAATCCCCTTTGCGGTGATTCAGATAGGAAAAACATTCCTGCAGGTGAAGGGGAACGGGATAATAGATTTCATTGCCGATGGCATGGTCTGTCAGAAATTGCCTGAGTTCATCCCGATCCCTTTCCACTGAGATGACAAACTGGTTGTAAATATGGCGATTTTCTTTCTCCACGGGACACGTCACGACCCCTTCCAGGCCGGCCTGTTTGAAAAGTCTCCTGTATTTCCGGGCGTTTTCCTGGCGCGCCGCGGTCCAGTCGTCTAAGTATTTCAGCTTGATAGAAACTATGGCCGCCTGAAGCGCATCCAGCCGGAAATTGCCGCCGATCTTGCTGTGATAATATTTCGGGTGTCCGCCGTGGACCCTTAAAATCTTCATCTCTTCATACAATTTTTCGGAATGGGTCGTCACAACCCCGCCGTCGCCGAAACCACCCAGATTTTTGGACGGGAAAAAAGAAAAACAGCCCACATCACCCAAGGTGCCGGCGCGCCGGCCCTTGTATTCGGATCCGATGGCCTGGGCCGCATCCTCGATGACCAGCAGATTGAATTCCCGGGCCATATCGCAAATGGGATCCATGTCCGCGCACTGACCGTAAAGATGGACCGGCATGACGGCCGCAACCGTTTTCTGTTCCACTTCCGGCATGCCTTCTATGGATTTCCGGATCAGGGTCGGCGAAATATTATAGGTGTCCGGCTCAATGTCCACGAAAACAGGCAGCGCGCCCACGCGACTGATGGACCCGGCCGTGGCAAAAAAGGTATAGGGTGTGGTGATCACCCTGTGTCCCGGCCCGATCCGGCCCGCCATCAACGCCAGAAGCAGGGCGTCGGTGCCCGAAGATACCCCCAGCGCATAGGGGGATGCGCAGTAACCGGCGATGCCCGCTTCGAGTTGTTCCACATGCGGGCCAAGGATGAAATACTGGCTCTCATATATTTCGGCGGTAACTGACAGGCATTCTTCCCGGATGGACCGGTACTGGGCTTTCAGGTCAAGCAGAGGGACCATCATGGATCGATCTTCCTTTCAATATGTACTGTTTTATTTATCATGAACGGCCGTTCCGACATAGGTGGTTCTGATTTCGGAAAACACCGGCGGGAGAATGCTCTGATAGTCATATGAGATGCTGATATCCTTCATGCCGGTCACCCGGTCGCCGTAAAGTCTGCGTGCCTCATTCCAGAGCAGAGCCTCGCCTTCCTCCCCCTCGACGATGATGCTCAAAACACATCGTGAATATCCGGTTGCCACGACCACGCCCAGCACATCGTAATCCTTGGATTCATAGCGGGTGACGGTCTGATCCATACTGCCGTAAGGACTGCGGCTCCGTTTCATGTATTCAAAATATCCCGCACAACCGGTCATGGTAAAAAGCACCATCGCCGTCATGGAGACAAAAAAGACCCTGACCATGTTTCGTTTCATTTCGATGCCCTCCTTTTTAGATGTTTTTTCCACTCGCGGACCGATGAAACCCTTTCCCTCGCCTGGCGGGTCCCGGCCGGGACGACGCAATGGGTGCGCAGCACGTGTGTACCGCGTGATATCCCAGGAGACGGCGGAGATCGCGCCTGAGAGAAACGCCGGCCATGATCGACATTCGCTCCGGCAGTTCAATAATGGTCTCAGTTCTTCCCGGAATGACCAGATGGAGATATCCCCTGCATTTTCCCGGATGCCCGGCCAGAATGTCTCGGAGTTTTTCCATGGTGGACGCGTCCGTCCGGGAAGTGTCAATGGTCAGGTGTACGCTGGCGGTCCAGGTCTCTTCGGCTTTTTCCACGGCAACAATGCTGTCTGCCATGATCTTTACCGATTTTTCGTTTTTCTCCACCTTGCCCTGCACAATCACAGGCCTGTCTTCTATGAGCAGATCCTGGGCCGCGGCAAAAACCGAAGCAAGCACTGTAATTTCAACCGAGCCGTGCATATCCTCCAGTTCCATAAAGGCCATGGGCTCGCCCTTTTTGGTGACGATACGTTTGATGTGCCGGACCATGCCGCCGATCCGCACCATGGCGCCGTCACTTATTCCATCTTCCATCAAGGTGATCACGTCGGTATTGGCAAATCTGGCCAGCAGATCCTGATACTGGTCCAGAGGATGGCCCGTGATGTAGAATCCGATGGCCTCTTTTTCACCGGCCAGCTTCTGTTTTTCATCCCATTCCGGAATATCGGGCAGGGCCGGCGGATTGATGGGGGCCTGGGTCGGACCGCCGAACAACTGCATCTGGGGATCGGCGGCCTCTTTCTGCAGACGGTGACCGTGATCCATGGCATCTTCCACGGCAGCCATCATCTGGGAACGTTTATCACCGAGCGTATCAAGCGCACCGCACAGAATCAGGCTTTCAATCACCCGTTTGTTAACCTTCCGAGGATCGACCCGCTGGCAGAAATCAAAGAGCGATGAAAATTTTCCCTGCCGGCGAATTTCCACGATATTGTCGATGGCGCCTTCCCCCACGTTTTTCACCGCGGCCAAGCCGAACCGGATCTTCTCCCCGCGGACGGAAAACCCTTTTTCGCTTTCATTGATATCCGGCGGCAGCACCGGAATGTTCTGGTAACGGCATTCGACGATGTATTTGACCACGCTGTCGGTCTTGTCCATGGTGCTGGAAAGCAGGGCCGCCATGAATTCAACCGGAAAATGGGCTTTCAGATAGGCGGTCTGAAAGGTGATCATGGCGTATGCCGCGCTGTGGGACTTGTTGAATCCATACCCGCCGAAAGTTACCATCAGATCGTAAATATGGTCGGCTTTTTCTTCAGGGATATTGTTTTTAACCGCTCCCTTGACGAATATTTCCCGGTGTTCTGCCATCTTATCCGCTATTTTTTTCCCCATGGCGCTTCGCAACTCATCGGCCTGGCCCATGGTATAATCCGCCAGCATGTTGGCGATGCTGATCACCTGCTCCTGGTACAGAATTACCCCGAAGGTCTGGTTCAATATGGGCGCCAACTGAGGCACAGGGTAGACCACCTCTTTTCTGCCGTGCTTGCGTTCCACGTAATCTTCGATCATGCCGCTGCCCATGGGCCCCGGCCGATACAGGGCAATCATGGCCGTCAATTCGGCAAAATTAACCGGCTTGAGACGCCGGGCCAGATCCCTCATTCCGGTGCTTTCCAGCTGAAACACTCCGGAGGTGTCTCCTGCAGTGATCAGCCGATAGGTTTCGGCATCGGTCAGATCCATGTTGTCGATATCCGGCGGCGTTTTGCCCTGGGCTGCGATCATGACCAGTGCATCCGCGATGATGGTCAGATTCCGCAGCCCCAGAAAATCGAACTTCACCAGCCCGATGTCTTCCACCTGCTTCATGCCGAACTGGGTCAGGACCTCGCCCCGTTTTCCCCGGTACAGCGGCAGATATTCCACCAGGGGCCGGTCCCCGATCACCACGCCGGCCGCATGGGTGGAGGCATGACGGCTGAGTCCTTCCAGCACACGCGAGGTATTGATGAGATCCTTGATCTGCGGGCTCTCTTCCTCCTTTTCCTTGAGCCTGGGTTCCTTGGCCAGGGCTTCTTCCAGACGGATATTAAGATCATCCGGCACCAGCTTGGCAATGGCGTTGACCTCGCTCAAGGGGATATCCATGGCACGGCCCACGTCCCGGATCACGGCTTTGGCCTTCATGGTCCCGAATGTGGTGATCTGTGCTACGTAATCGGTTCCACCGTAGCGTCCCACAACGTAACGGAACACTTCTTCCCTGCCGTTGGGGCAGAAATCCACATCGATGTCGGGCATGCTGTCCCGTTCCGGATTCAAAAACCGCTCAAACAGCAATCCATGTTCAATGGGGTCGATATCGGTGATGCCCAAAGAAAAGGCCACCAGGCTGCCGGCCGCCGATCCCCGGCCCGGGCCAACCGGAATTTTTTTTTGTTTCGCAAACGCGATGAAATCGGAAACAATCAGAAAATAACCGGCAAATCCCATGGACACGATCACCGACATCTCATAGGCCAGCCTCTCACGATACACGGATTCATCCGTATCCGGATGTTTTTCGATGATCCGGGCCAGTCTTTTCTCAAAACCGGACATGACCTGCTCGGTGAAAACTTCGGCATCGGATTTATCCGAATCAACAACAAAGTGCGGAAAATGAAAGACTTTTTTCTCAAATATAACATCGCACCGATCAGCAATTTCCTTGGTGTTTGCCAAGGCATCGGGATAGATCTCAAAAGCGGCCGTCATTTCCGCAGGAGACTTGAAATAAAGCTGATCGGTTCTGAAACGGAAACGGTCCGCATCCTTGATGGTTCTACCCGTCTGAACGCACAGGAGGATTTCATGCGCATGGAAGTCGGATTGGTCAAGGTAATGGCAATCATTTGTTGCCACCAGGGGGATGGACAGACGCCGGCTCATGTCTATCAGACCCGCATTGACGATTTCCTGCTCGGGGATGCCGTTTTGCTGGACTTCGAGAAAAAAATTATTTTCACCGAAAAGGTCCTTGTAAAAACGGGCGACATCATCGGCCTGTTCCCGGCGGCCGGCCAGAAGCAATCTTGGAATTTCTCCCTTGAGGCAGGCGGACATGCCGATCAGGCCGCTGCCGTATTCCTTCAGCAGATGTTTGTCGATCCTGGGCTTGTAATAGAATCCGTCCAGATACGCCGCCGTTGCCAGTCGGCATAAATTGCGATACCCATCCCGGGTTTCCGCCAGAAGCACCAGATGGGTGAGTCCGGAATGATCCTTTGGGGTCTTGTCGGTGATGGTGCGGGGGGCTACATAGCACTCGCAACCGATGATCGGCTTGATGCCAGCGGCGCAGGCTTTCGTGTAAAAACCGGCG
>CAYZXZ010000136.1:0-7970 GCA_964481615.1 uncultured Desulfobacteraceae bacterium
CCATTCGGTCCATATTTTTGCGCGTCCCGGCCTGCATCAGCCCGCAGGCGTATTGGCGCGCCTTGCCTGACACATCGTGGCGGTAGGATTGGAAGTGTTCGCTGTAGGTTTTCACAAACGTTATGAATCTCCCCCCTATGCCCGCGAGGGCCGGTGGGGTGTCATAAGCTGTTCTCCTATGCTCAGTAGTCGTTGTACGGGGTGGATTGCATGAAAAATTCTATAAAAAATTCGATATCAAATGTCAAGAATAATCTTTACAAAGTCAAATTAAGACACTCCGTTTTTTTTTAAACAGTGATGCGCTGCGCCCACACGGATAAAATATTGACAAAATGTTATATTATCCGTAGAAATACGTTTACCCTTTCCGGGCGTATGGACATCACCAAGCCGTGCCGGACCATGCGCCGGCCGTGTTCAACCATCAACATTTCAAATAAAATAGCAGGTAAAGCGAGGAAACACATGTTACGACTCATGCGGGAAAGCGCCGGTTCATGGATCATCAAAATTCTCCTGGGGCTTATCGTTTTGGCATTTATCTTTGTGGGAACCGGCACTTATGATTCCGGACGGACATCCAGCATCGGCAGCGTCAACGGCAAACCCATCACGATCAACGATTATCAGACGGCCTACTACAATATTCTTGATAATCTCCGGCGGCAATTTGGCGGCCAACTCAATGATGAGATCATTAAAATGTTCAATATTCAGCAGCAGGCCATCGATAAGGTCATCGAAGCCGAATTGATGCGACAGGCGGCTGAAAGCGCCGACATTATCGTCTCGGCCCGGGAACTGATCGATTCCATCACACGGATACCCGCTTTTCAGGAACAGGGGGTTTTCGACAAGGACCGCTACCGCCTGCTGCTCTCGCAGAATCGATTGACGCCGGAATCCTTTGAAACCATGCAAAAAGAGGCGATTCTTTTCGACAAGCTCAGGGCCATTGTGGCCGGCAGCGTAAAGGTGTCCGAGGAAGAGGCCCTGGCCTGGTATGAATTTGAAAATATGGCCGTGGCCATCGATTATATGCGTTTTGATCCGGCGGCCTTCACGGACATCGAGGTCACGGATGAGATGCTGACATCCTATTTTGACGCCCACAAGCAGAATTACATGACGGAACCGGCCGTAAAGGCCCGATACGTGAAATTTGATCCGCGCGACTACCGTGACAGAGTGGTCATCACAGATGATGAAATTGAAAATCATTACAATGCCAACCCGGATGAATTTCAAATAGAGGAAACGGTTTCCGGCAGGCAGATCATCCTGAAATCACCGGATGCCGCGGAAAACGGGCCCGGCGAGGAAAAACGTGCAGAAGCCCTGGCCCTCATCGAAAGAGTCAAGGCCGGCGAGGATTTTGCCGAACTCGCGAAACAATACAACGAAGGCCCGGAAAAGGAAACCGGCGGCGCTTTCGGCCCCCTGACCCGGCCGGACATGCTGCCCGCCATCGCCGAAGCGGCATTTTCCATGGAAATCGGCGATATCAGCGATCCGATAAAAACCCGGCACGGCTGGCATATTCTTACACTGGAAGAACGCCGGCACCCGGAAACCAAATCGCTTGCCGACGTCGCCGACGTCATCCGCGAAACACTGACCGAAAAAAAAGCGCGGAACGCGACTTACGGTGAAGCGGTCGCCCTCTACAACATCACCTTCGGCGAAGACGATCTTGCGGACAATGCCGCGGATCTGGGACTGGATCTTGTGGAAACGGAATTTTTCACCCGTTCACAGGGGCCTTCCGGCATTCCGGACGCTCCGGAATTCGCCGGTATCGCCTTTACCATTCCCCTTTCAACCATCAGCGACGTCATTGACATCAACGGCGTCTATTACCTGGTCCAGGTCATCGCCGAACAGCCAGCGCAGATTCCGGATCTTGAAACCGTCAGGGATAAAGTGGAACAAGACGCCATGGTTCAGCAGCGCCGGCAGGCGGCGGAGACCGCGGCAGTAAAAATGCTGTCCGACGCCAGGACGGCCGGCACGATGGCCGACGTCGCAAAAGATTCGGGATCTGACGTCCGGACCTCCAGAATTCAAAACCGGAACAACCCGCCGCTGGAATTCGAAAAGGCCCCCGCCGTCGTCGAAGCCGCCTACAACCTGTCGCCGGACAGTCCTTTTCCGGAAACCATCATTAACGGCGAAGACGGACAATATTACATCATCGCGCTGATCGGCAGGACCCCTCCGATATCGGCGGGATTTTCGGTGAGCAGGGACAACATTATCAAACGCCTGACCCGTCAAAAACAAAGCGATCTTTTCCAGTCCTGGATCGCCCGTTTGCGGGAAAACAGCCGCATCACGATATCCGATCAGTTTCGTAGCTGAGCCGTTGTGTAAGGTACAATTCCATCGGCAGTAGGGGCGGGATCACCGGCTGAAAGTCTTTACGGGCCGGCATATCATGCAATTTTCAGGGGGAATATGGCTTTTTTAAGGGGCCGAAAACCGAAGAAGAAACCCGTTGATTCCGACAATATTCTGGTCAAGCGATGCCCTGAGTGTTTCATCAACCTGCCCTTAGACGCACGGGAATGCTTTTCCTGTCATACGCGGGTCGGGGGGGTGGATAAGTATGGAAAAGCAAAAAAAAGACCCAACTGGATATCCTATTTCATCTGCATCCTGTCATGGAGCATTCTGATCGCCTATATCAACTGGGCATTTCTGAACTGACCGATGCTCCCCGCAGGGTGTGCTATCAGGCTATCTCGCGATCATGGCCCGCATCATGTCCGCCGCGTTTTCCGCATGATCGGCAATGCGGCCGATGAGTTCCGACAGTTTCACCAGGTGATACAATGTGATGGGGTCCTTTTCATTTTTGAACACACGCTGCACCAGCGCATACTCGTAAGTATCCGCATCATGCTCCATCTGCCTCAGGTTCCTGATGATTTCCTTGACTTTCCGCCGCTGCTTTTCGGAAAATTTTCTGAAATAAATCCTGGCTTCCGCAACCATGACGGTCAGTTCCTCAATCGGCTCGATGACCGCATCGATTAAGAGAAAAAAATCCTTTTCAATGTATTCGGGAATGCCGTTTTCCGGCCGGAAGGAAAGCCAGGTGGTGGCATGGTGCACGGCATCGAGCACACTGTCCTGTTCCCTGAGATATCGGAACAGCTGAAATTTTTCGAACGGAAGCATGACGTTTTTGGGCAGATGGGCACGAATCCGGCGCTTGATGTCATCGGCTTCGTGTTCAAAACGGTGCACCTCCTGCCGATGTGTTTCAAATGTTTCGCACCGGCTCGACACATAACATTCTACGGCCTGAAACGCCCATGAACATTCCTTCACTTTTTCAGCGTGCTCCTGAAGCGCGTCAAAGGGAGAAGTGATAAACATGGAAAAAAACGGCATTCTCATGAACCGGCTCCTTAGTCCTTAGATGAAAATCTGAAGTATTTTGAAGACAACCATGCAACTGAGCGCTGATGCAGGCACGGTTAAAATCCAGTATAACATGATTTTAAACACAATGGCAAAATTTACCGCTTCGAGCCCCCGGGCCAGTCCCACGCCCAAGACACCGCCTACGGCCGCGTGGGTGGTCGACACCGGCAACCCCAGTTTGGATGCCACCAGGACCGTTGTGGCCGCGGCAAAATCAACCGAAAAACCGCGCGTATTGGAAAGCGTCGTTATGCGCTCCCCGACGGTCCGGATCACGCGCGCCCCGCCCATGATAATACCGCACGCAATACCAATGCCGCCGAAAACCAATAGGAAAAACGGAACCGGCACTTTAAGCCCGACATCTCCGGTCTTCACAATAAAATAAATCAACGCCAGGGGGCCGATGGCGTTGGCCACGTCATTGGCACCCTGAGCCAGCGCCACATAGCACGAAGTCCCGATCTGGATTCGACGAAAAATCGATTCGGCGTCCCTGTCCGGATTTGACGATAACGCTTTGACAATGAGACGCTTTCCCGAAAAACCGGCGATCAAGGCAAGCATCAACGAAATGACACTAGCAGTCGACGTTGATAATTTAAAAGATGCACCAAGAGGTGTTTTAAAAACAAACGACATCACCACGATAAATACGGCAATACCGATAAACAGCGGCGACAGCCGCAACGCCGCCCTGTAGCTGTCCGTGCGGGCAAGAACCAACAAAACAATAAGCTTAAACATTCCATAGCTGATGACCAGGCTGAATACCGGCGAAATGATCCAACTCAAAACAATGGCGCCAAGCTTGATCCAGTTAACCATGGAAAATCCGCCGGCGATTATACCGAAGCCGATCATCGCGCCCACGATGGAATGAGTGGTGGAGACCGGCAAAGACTGCCAAGTGGCAAAGGATATCCACATTGCGGCCGAAAGCAAGGCCGCGAGCGCGCCGGTCAAGGTCAGGCTGGGATTGGATAGAATCTCGGGAGAAATAATATTGTTTCGAATGGTATCGGTTACATGCGCCCCGATAAAAGCCGCGCCGATGATGTTTAATATACCCGCGATGACAATTGCCTGCCGCAGGGTAATGGCCTTGGCGCCCACTGCGGACGCCATGGAATTGGCGACATCGTTGGCGCCGATATTCCACGCCATGTAAAAGCCGCCCAAAAAACCCAGGATCAGCACATACCATTCAACCGTCATTACCCCTCTCCGCACCAATAAAGCAATAAAACCGAGTTGCGCAGGTCTTAACACAGCGGTTATCCAACATCAAGGCAAAATCTTTTCATCGCTTTTGAAAGCGACCCGCGTTGACTTTTTATTCAGGGTATAATACCGAATCAATAAATAAAATTCCAACCTCTTGATGCACTTTTAAAAATTGGACTTTTGCGATTTCATCAACCTCAGACATCAAACGATTCAACTGGAGACAGGGCCCACTGATATGAAAAATTTAAGATTTACCCGATACATCCTTTTCCTTACCTTTATTGCCGCTATTGCCGCAACCCTTGCGCTTGCCGGCTGCTGCAATGTTTTCGGTGATTGCAGATACTATATCGACCAGGCCAGAAACGCGGGAAAGATTCAGCCCATCGAACCCATGGAAGCGATCTTTCATCCTTCCAGAAATTGGCTGCACCAGGCGGCCGATCTTGCCCCGGACCCGGATGTCATCTACCGGGAACTGCCCAACGGTTTCCGCTACATACTGATGCAAAACCGCCGGCCGGAACAGCGGGTCAGCATGCATTTGTTCGTGCCGGCCGGCGCGATGCACGAATCCGAATCCGAACGCGGGGCGGCACATTTTCTGGAACATCTCCTGTTTTGCGGCACGGAACACTTCTCCCCCGGCGAACTGGTCAAATATTTCCAGAGCATCGGCATGAAATTCGGGCCGGACGCCAACGCGCAAACCGGTTTCTACACAACCATTTACGATATCGACCTGCCCCGGGGAGACGCGGAAAGCTTAAAGCAGGGGCTGCTGGTCATGCGGGATTACGCGGTGGGAGCCCTGATCCCGGAAAACGAGGTCGAGCGGGAACGCCACGTGGTCCTGGCGGAAAAGCGAACCCGGGATTCCGTGGGTTATCGGACCTTTGTGGAAACCTTTACTTTTGAACTTCCCGATGCACTGCTCCCCAGACGCCTTCCCATCGGTGAGGAATCGGTACTCAAGGCCGCGGACCGGGAGATGCTCAAAGGTTTTTATGACGCATGGTATCGGCCGGAACGCATGATCCTGATCATGGCCGGCGACTTCGATATTCCGACCGCGGATGAACTCATCCGGAAACGGTTTGCCGATATTGCGGCCCGTGTACCTGAGCGGGCCTGTCCGGACCCCGGTTACATCGCCCACGGCGGAACGAAAGCCTTTCACCACTTTGAAAGCGAGGCCGGGTCCACCAGCGTCAGTATCGAAGTGGTTTCCAAAGAGATCCAAAAGCCGGATTCGTCCGATTACCGGCGCGACCGGCTTTATGCCGGCATGGCCAATCATATCGTCAGCAACCGGCTGTCTGAAATGCTCGAAAACCCGGAAACGCCTTTCACCCATGCCGCCATCCATTCGGGCATCTATCTCAATTACGTCAAGACCGCTGAAATCAATGCCGAATGCCAGCCGGAAAAGTGGGAACAGACATTGTCGACCATCGAACAGGTACTGCGCCGGGCCATTACCCACGGGTTCACGGATTATGAAATCAATCTGGCCCGCAGGGAATTTTCCGCGGAACTTGAAAAAGCCGTCAAAACCGCGCCCACACGGGAAAGCCGGCATCTGGCCCGCCAGATCATCGGGAGTCTGAATAACATGGAGGTGTTTCAATCCCCTCAGCAGAAAATGGACCTACTGCAGCCAATGGTGGCAACCGCCACCCGAAGCGATCTTCATGCGGCCATACAGCGCGACTGGTCGCCCATGCACCGCCTGGTAATCGTAACCGGCAATGCGGATCTTTCCGGATATGATGCCGCACCCGACAATCGGATACTGTCGGCCTATTTCAACAGCCAAAGCATTCCCATAGCGCCTGTTCCGGAAAAGGAAACCCTGATCTTTCCTTACCTGCCGATCCCTGAAAAACCGTCAACCATTATCCGGCGGGAAGAAATACCCGATCTGGGCGTTGTTGTGGTGGAGCTCGAAAACGGGGTCCGGATCAACATTAAGAAGACGGATTTCAAGGCCAACCAGGTCATGGCATCCCTGGTGTTTGGAAACGGCAGGGCTGGAGAGCCTAAAGAGCGGCCGGGCCTGGCAAATGTAAGCCAAAAGGTGATCTATCTGAGCGGCCTGGGAGAAATGAACCGGGATACCCTTCGACAGGCGCTTGCCGGCACACACACCTCCGTGTCTTTCCAAGTGGACGAAGACCATTTCGCACTTTCCGGACATACGGTCTCGGATCGGGTCGAAACCCTGTTCCAGCTTTACCAGGCCCACCTCACGGATCCCGGATTCCGGGAGGATGCCCATGCCCTGGCCATGCAGCAACTGGAGCAGGAACTCGACGCCCTGGCCCATACCATCCAGGGCGGAATGGTATTTCACGGCAACCGTTTCCTGGCCGGCGGGGACAGCCGTTTCGGGCTGCCGGCATTCGATGTTCTCAAGACCGTATCCCTTGATGATGTGCGGCAATGGGCGGGCCGAGCCATCGATCAAAGCCCGCTGGAGCTTTCCATTGTGGGCGATCTGGATGTGGATGCGGTGATCGCACTGGCGGCGCTTTATCTCGGCAACCTTCCGCCCCGGAAGGCCGCTGTAACGACTGATGACCAACTGCCGTATTTTCCCAAAGGCCGATCACTTCACCTTGAAGTGCCCACCCGGATCCCCCAGGGAATGGTCACTGTTGCCTTTCCTACCATCGACTACTGGGACATCCGCACCAACCGGCGGCTGTCGGTCCTGTCGGAAATTTTCACGGACCGCATGCGGCAACATATCAGGGAAACCATGGGCGCGGCCTATTCCTATTATGCTTACAACGATCCCAGCCGGGCCTACCCTGGCTTCGGCATGCTCAACGCCGTGGTCATGATCAATCCCGAAGATGCCGACAATCTTGTCACTGCCGTCAAAGACATAGCCCATGAACTGGCAGAAGACGGCGTTTCACCTGATGACGTGCTGCGGGCCGTCAACCCCGTCCTCACGTCCATTGCAGAGACGGTCAAAACCAATGCCTACTGGCTCAACACCGTGCTGAAAACATCGTCCCGCCACCCCGAACTCCTGGGCTGGAGTCGCACCATACAGACCGATTACGCGGCCGTGACCCCGGAGGAAGTATCGGCCCTGGCCCGGCAATACCTGAAAACCACCGCTGCCGCCACCGTGATGATTGTTCCGGAAACGCAGAACGAATCACCGGACGACCAGGAAAATTGATATTTTTCATTTTCACGAACCGGATTTCCCGACGGTCTCTGCCCGCTTGTTGTAATTCCATTTTGCATTCAAGATGACATCAAGGCGGCAAGGAGGAGGCGACGCA
>CAYZXZ010000137.1:0-7815 GCA_964481615.1 uncultured Desulfobacteraceae bacterium
TTTGCAGCGGCGATCCACAAATTTTTAAAGAACTTGAAACGCCGTCATTTGCCTTTGTTTGAAACCGTTGATCCCGATCCGGTCGAAAAATATCTTCCGGAAAAACCCCTGCAATGCTTTTCCATGGTCAAGCCTTCCGATGCTGCAAAAACCCTTAACCATGTCAGCCGGGATCTCTTCGAGTTGGTCATGCGATTTGAAAACAGGCCCCCTATCAATGAAATGCACAGATGCAAACAGCTTATCAGAAGTTTTGTGCGGCTATTCACCCGTAAAATTTGCCGCAATATATTTTCCCAAGGGTGTCAGAAACATATACAGCGTCTGTTTTTCAGGATCTTTTATCGATGGATTGGAAAACGTCACCACCCATTCATGATGATCATTTTCTTTTGCTTCCGTCGGCGAAATTTCTCGCCATGACGCATCCAGCTTGTCTCTGTCAACCAGCATGGCCACATATCCGGATGCTTTTTCAGCAATTTCTTCCTTACTGAGATCGGCGCCATGGTCATGACCATGTCCATGGTCGTCGTGCCCGCCATGCCCGTGCCCGCCGCCTGCAAAAGCTGGGATTGCCGTAAACGCCGCGACTACCATCAGGCAAAAAATAACTTTTTTCATGTTTTTCTCCTTTTCTGTTTTTTTATTTGAACAACCTGTTTACAGATTAACGGTATTCGCCGTTTTACGCCCGGCAAAGCGCTTCCTGTTCCGGATTGCAAAACGGCTTATTTGCCGCCCCCCCCATTTTATTGATAGCGCCAAACTGTAGATACAGGGCCGGAACCACGATCATATTCAGGGCCGTTGACGTGATCAGCCCGAAAAGAATTACGATGGCCATGGGCGTCTGAATTTCGCTGCCGGGTTGTCCACCGGCCAGCGCCAGGGGAACCAGGGCAAAGCCAGCGGTTAACATGGTCATCAGAATGGGGATCAACCGCTCAATGGCGCCCCGCCGCACCGCCTCCAAAGGATCGTTGACCCCTTCATGTTCCATCAACTGGCGGATATGCGAAATCATCATCACCCCGTTGCGGGTGGTGATGCCGAACAGGGAAATAAATCCGATCATGGATGCAACGGACAATACCCCGCCGGACACATATATGCCGCCAACACCCCCCATAAGCCCGAGGGGAAGATTGAGCATGACCAGCAGGGCATCCCGTGCGGAATTGAATGCCACGAATAACAACAGAAAGATGCCGAAAATAACGGCGCTGCCTAAAATCAGGAGGGTTTTTGAAGCTTCAGCCGCGCTTTCAAACTGACCACCGTATTCAATATGGTATCCGCTGGGCAGTTTGACTTCCGTTTCAACCGCCTGACGGATGTCATCCACAATTCCGCCCAGGTCCCGGCCGCCTCCGACGTTGGCCATCACCACGATTTTGCGCTGCACGTTCTCCCGGCTGATGGTGTTGGGTCCCCGACTCTTGCGGATGTCCGCAAGGGCGTGCAGCGGCGCCAGTGCACCGGCCGGCGTGGTAATCAGCGTCTGGCGGATGGTTTCAAGATTTTCAAGAACCGACGGGGCATAACGCACCGTCATTTTGAAACTGGTCTGGCCTTCCAGCACTCGTGACACTTCCTGACCGTAAAAAGCAGTTTCAATCAACTCCGAGACATCTTTTATACGCAGACCGTGACGGGCCAAGGCATTGCGGTCAAACTTGATAGAGACAAACGGAATTTCATCCTGCTGCTCGGCCGCAAGGTCCGCCACCCCGCTGACGCTGCTGGCCGCCGCTTCCACGCGGTCCGCCAGGCGACGGAGTTCAAACAGATCCGGTCCGAATATCTTGATGGCGATATTAGCCCGAGTGCCGGAGAGCATGTGGTCAATCCGGTGGGATATGGGTTGACCGATGACCACGTTGGTGCCCGGGACCAGCTTCATGCGCTCCCGTAGTGCACTCAGGAACTCTTCCTTGCTCCGGGTCCCCATCTTGAGACCCACCTCAATTTCAGATGCGAATACGGCCAGTGAGTGCTCGTCTAATTCAGCCCGTCCGGTGCGGCGGGCCGTTGCAACAACTTCGGGCTGATCCAGCAGAATGTGCTCCACCATCCGGGCAATGCGGTCGGATTGCTCAAGGGATGTGCCGGGGACGGTGCCAACCATGATGGTGAGGCTTCCCTCGTTAAAATCGGGCAAAAAGGACCTGCCTGCCATCCCCAGGAAAACCAGGGCGGCGCATAATAAAACCAGGGCGCCGGCCGTAACCGTTTTCCAGTATTTCAGGGACCACTCAAGGATCGGTTCGTAAAACGCCTTACAAGCGGCCACCAGCCGGGTTTCCTTCGCGTTTTTAACGATTTTGGAGTACGGCAGCAGCAGGTAGCTCATCGCCGGCGTAACCGTTACTGCCACCAGCAAGGATGCGGCCAATGATACAACATATGCCAGCCCCAGGGGCTGCATGAGCCGACCCTCCACACCGGTGAGAAAAAACAGAGGGACAAACACCAGCATGATGATCATGGTGGCAAAAACAATCGAGCTCTGAATTTCACGGGTGGCTTGATATATCACTGAAAGTATCGGCTGTTTGCGGTCATCAGGGAGGCCGGTATTGATCCGCAGCCGCCGCACCACGTTTTCCACGACAATAATGGCATCATCCACCAGCGCGCCGATGGCAATGGCCATTCCCCCAAGTGTCATGGTATTGATGGTGATACCCATGAACTTCATGGTAAAAATGGCCGCGGTCAATGACAGCGGAATCGCCAGGAGGGTAATGAATGTGGCCCGGAAACTGGCGATGAATATCAGCAGGATCACAACCACTAATATTGAACCGTCACGCAGGGCCTTTAATACATTGTCGATGGAAACGGAGATAAAATCCGCCTGCCGGAAAATATGCTTGTCAATGACCATTCCCTCGGGCAACCCGGCCTGGATATTATCGAGCAGCCGGTCCAGGTTTTTCGTGAGTTCCAGTGTGTTTGCCAATGGCTGTTTCTGAATGCCGATAATCACCGCCGGTTTTCCGTTATGAGAGCCTGTTCCCCGTTTGGGCGCGGAGCCAATCATGATTTCGGCCACATCACTGACAAGAACCGGCACATCATCTCTTACCAAAAGCACCGTGTTGCCGATCTGGTCCGGACGGTGAACCCGGCCCAGCCCCTGAATCAGATACTCCTGTCCCCCTTCCACGTAAAATCCGGCTGATGAATTTTCATTGATATTTTTGAGCGCTTCCACTACCTGATCCAGGGTAATATGATAGTTGGCCAGTTTTCCGGGACTGACAATTACATGATATTCCCTGGTATCGCCGCCGATGGGAATGACCTGGGCAACTCCTTCCACGCCCAGCAGGCGTTTTCTCAACGTCCAGTCCGCCATGGTTTTAAGTTCCATGGTGGAATGAGTTTCAGATGAAAGCGCAATAAACATGACTTCGCCCATAATTGAGGTGATGGGCTGCATGATGGGCGCGTCCACCTCAGGTGGGAGGCTGCCGCGAACCATTTGGATTTTTTCGGAAACGATTTGTCTGGCTTTGTATATATCCGTGCCCCAGTCAAACTCCACCCATACGGCTGAAAATCCGATCCCGGTTGATGAGCGCACCCGTCTTACTCCGGAGGCGCCGTTCACCGCCGTTTCAATGGGATAGGTCACCAGGGTCTCAACTTCCTCGGGCGCCATGCCATGGGCTTCGGTCATAATCGCCACGGTAGGCGCGGTAAGATCCGGAAACACATCTACGGGCATCCGGGATGCCTCGTATCCGCCCCATATAAGGAGCAGCAGTCCACCCAACAGGACGAACAAACGGTTTTGCAGGGACCAGCTTATAATTTTTTCAATCATCGTCGCCCTCCCTTAGTGCGCATGTCCGTGGCCTGCAACCTGGGGTCCGGAGGCCGCCAATTGAACCAGATACGCACCTTTTGTCACCACCTTTTCATTCGCCTGAATTCCCCTCCTGACCTCCACAAAATCGCCGTCCTGAATTCCCAGGGTGACGACCCGCCGTTCAAATGCATCTTCGTGAAACTGAACATACACCACGCTCATGCCGTTATGCTCCTGCACCGCCGCGACTGGGATGGCGACGGCTTCCTTTGGTTCTCCGATCACCACGCGGACCCTGGCAAACATCCCCACCCGCAGCCTGTTTTCCGTGTTGGGAAATTCAAATACCAAAGGGACTGTCCGGGTCCGCGGGTCGACCACGCTTCCCACGGCGATCAACCGGTCGCCTTTTGCCAGATCAATCTGAAACGGCGCATCAAATCCATCCACGGTAAACCATGCCCCCTGGGGATTGATGAGACGGGCAACATCGGCTTCCGGAATTTTCACCTCCAGGCGCAGCGTATCTGTGTTCACCACATGAAAGAGGGCGGCGCCTTCCTGCAAATAAGCGCCCGGGGTCACATATACCCCATCCAGGATGCCGTCAATGGGGCTGGTTATGTTAAGCGCCGTGTCGCCGTTTTGCTTTTCAGGCCGGCTCTGGTACTGTTTGAAACGCTGCTCCGCCGAGTTCAGTTCTGCCCTGGCAACCTGCTCTTCTTTGACGGATTCCTGAAGCCTTTTTTCCGGAACAATTCCTTGTTCAAAAAGGGCTTCAACACGCAGCAGTTCGTTTTTTGCCAATTGATATCCGGAGCGGGCCTTTTGAAGTGATAGATCCAGTGAGGCAGGGTCCGTATCCCCGGTTAAACTGGGAACGATTTTGGCGATAACATCTCCGAAGCGAACTTTATCTCCGAAACGGGGGAAAGGCGTATCCCGTGCGGCAAGATAACCGGACACCGGCGCCGTGACGACGGCCTCTCCGTATGATGATGTCTGAATCGCTCCGGTTGCCGGGAGTGATGACCGCATCATTTTTTTTGTGGCTGGAACCGCGGCAAACTCCACCATTTCCTGTTGTTCTTTGCTGAAAATAATCTCGTCGTCAGGATGCTCATGTTCCATGTTAAAGTCGAGGCCGCCAAAAGCGTCGCGTTGGCGAGGGCTCTCCATAACGGTATTAACCGCTGGTTTATTTTGAGTTGCGCCATGATCGTTTTCTTCATGCCGGTGGTTCAGGTCGCACCCGGCCAGAAAGAAGATCATTACGGCGATAATGCCAAGTTTTTTAATATTCACTGGATGATTCCTCCGGTATTTAGCTCAAGATTGATTCTCACCATGCGGGATGCTTTCATGAGATCCAACAGCCGCACCTGGTGTTCAAATGCGCTTCGATGGGCGTCCAGAATTTCCAGAACGCCGATTTCACCGGCCTGATAAGCAATTTTGGCGGTTTCCAAAAGCGCTGCGCTGTCTGTTTCCCCAAGGGATTTTACCGCAGCCGCAAGTTCCCTGTCCTGACGCCACAGTCCGCGAAGCGACTGGTTTTTCTCCGCCACGGCCAGCTCATATTCACTTTGCATATATCTGCGGTTTGCCGCTGCCCGTTGCCGGGCTACCGCGTTCCGGTCAAACACCGGTATGGGAACGGATACGTTGAATAAAACAGAATTACCACCCGCTGCGTTTGTCTGCTTATATCCCAGGCCAATGGTCGGGTCCGGAAGCCACGCCCGTTTGGCATGGCGTTCGTCAGCACCAAAAGCGGTTGCATGAAGCTTCATTGCCGTTAGGCCCGGCTGTTTTGTCGCCTGTTCTAGTATGGTTTCCAATGGCTGGATCAGGGGAGACGGGAAAAGGTTGCCGGTGACGCCCGGCCAGGCGGCCTCATTGTCAGCCATGCCCATATGTGTTGAAAACTCTTGAATAAGTCGCTGCTGTTCAGCCAGGGCCTGCCCATGTTTCGATATCAGCAAGGCTCTTTCCTGCTGTAAACGGCTTAAGTCATATCCGGAAATGTCGCCCGCATTCCTGCGTTCCCGCATTACCTTTTCGAGATCGTCCATCGCCGATCGCATTTGCGCGTAGATTTCGATTATCTGCTGCTGATAGAGGGCTTCATAAAATATTTTCCGGATTTCAGCGGTTTTCGTGAGCCGCCATTGATCGATTTCCAATTCCGCCGCGTCTCGTCGCTGTTTTGCCGCCTCGGTCTTTATCCCCCGCCAGCCGGACAGGCTGAACTCCTGGGAAAGCATACAGCTTTTTTCCGTAATGTCAGTTGAACCTTCACTAAAAGATTCCTGATCATAAGAGAATTCCGGGTTTGCCCATGTGCCGGCTTCAACGACATCGCTTTGGGCCAGCGCCCGCCTGGATTGTATTTGTTGAACAATTTTCGGGCGCCCAAGGCCAAGCCGGACAGCATCCTGTTCAGACAGCATTTTTCCGGGACCGTCCGCCCAGGCAGGCATGAAACCGGAAAACAGCAATAATCCCGCCGCAAGGCGGAAAAATCGGACTCTACCGGCACCCCTCCTGGAAAAAAGGTTCAATAAATTGATGTACATATGCAATTCTCCCACATCTCCGCTGATAACCGGCATTTCGGCCAGGAAACAGCAGAAATTGAATTCTAAATGGCGCCAATACAGTTTGTCGTCATGAAGAAACCCCGGGGCAGGGCCCCGACGTTAATGACCTGATTAATCGACTGAAGCAGTTTGGGAAATCAAATCAGAAGAACAATGGTTGACTTAAAGGAAAGTTTATCGGGTAGGTTGTCAGGCAGGTTTTTTGGATCAATCTTCGACGGAACATCAGGGATATTCAGAAATGGCGCTGCACCGATGCACAGCTTTGCGAAATTTGGTTGAAAAGAAGAGCGATTGTTGTTTGATGAAATAAAAACTTTCAAATTGATATGCGGTTCGTGGCAATGATCGGATTTATTCAGGCATCCGTCGCAGCAATCACTGTCGGGGCCGGCCCCAATATCTTCATGGTGGGAATCATGGCAGAGATGCAAAGCATCCAACGCGGCAACCTGCGTTACGGCTAAAATGCCTAAAATTAAATATGTGAAAAAGGATCTCTTATTCATTTTATGTTGATAAAACCAACTCGCTTATAAAATTTAAATCAAGCCAAGCTCAATCCCATTATCGAAGATATTCCATCTCATGACAGAAAATACATGTCAAGGAAATAATACCACTATGTAACATTAATTATAATAGAGCCCGGCCCGCTGCTTTTTCCGCAATAGCGTTATAATTGGCACACCCCGCGGAGATCGTCTGTCAGTAACAGGGATCGGTGTTTCAGGTTTGTGATGTGCTGCAAAATCGAGAAATGGGTATATGATTTGATGGTTTAATGTAAAGAATCTTGAGATGGACGGTATCGAGGTGCTTAAAAACATCAAGGCTAAATACCCTGAACTACAGGTCATCCTGCTGACCTGGCACGGCACCATGGAAAAAGGGGTAGAAGCCATGCGCCTGGGGGCCATGGATTTTATCGAAAAACCTGCGGACCTCGAAGCCCTGACGGAAAAAATCAAGAAGGCCCAGGCCCGGAAAATGATCCTGGTGGAGCGCAAAGCCGAAGAGGAAGTGCGTGAAATCCTGATCAGCAAGGGATGGTAGGCGACTGTTGAGGCATTAATCTATGTCGAAAAAGGAAAAAATACTTCAGACGGTCATCCGGCTGTTTTCTGACAAGGGCTACCGCAACACGTCCATAGTGGAGATCGCCAAAATAACAGGCGTGGCCGAAGGCACGATTTTTTACCATTTTATTCTATTTCTAATTCAATAGTGAATTTATAATCCATGGCCATGCCATAATTGAATGGACTTGTTTTTTGTTGCACTCCACTGGAACCGTCGATTTAATTCTCCGCCAGAATCAACACACTCTATCCCAAGCGGAAATACTTTCTTTATGAACATCCAGTCCGCAACAAATAGGGTGCACAA
>CAYZXZ010000138.1:0-7689 GCA_964481615.1 uncultured Desulfobacteraceae bacterium
GCCGACAGCGTGGTCATGCTGGAACACACCACGGAAATCGACGCGACCATGCTTGAAGTTTATCGAAGCGTTCCGCCGGCGCACCATGTGATCGCCCAGGGGGAGGACTTTGCGGCCGGATCATTTCTGATCCGGGCCGGAACGCAAATCCGGCCCCAGGAAATCGGCCTGCTGGCGGCCCTGGGCCTTCAGCGGATTGATGTCTTTCGAAAACCGAAAATCGGGATCATCTCCACCGGAGATGAGATCGTTTCCATCGACACCGAACCCGGTCCGGGACAAATCCGGGACATCAATACCTACACCCTGTCCGGCCAGATCATGGCTACGGGCGCAATCCCGGTGATCCACGGCATTGTCACCGATGACGCCCGGCTGCTGCATGCGGCGTGCGCCGACGCCCTGTCCGGAACCGACATGGTCATCATCTCCGGGGGCAGCTCCGTGGGTATGCGGGATGTGACCATCGACGCCATCCGGAGCTTCGACCGGTCCGAAATCCTGGTCCACGGGATTCCCATCAGTCCGGGGAAACCGACGCTTCTGGCCCGGGTCGACCATAAGGCCGTCTGGGGACTGCCGGGACATGTGACATCGGCCATGGTGGTATTTGACCGGATAGTCCGGCCGTTTATCGAAAGAATCAGCGGATTGGATCCCGAATGCCATGCCCCGCCCCTGCGGATCCCTGCCCGGCTCACCCGAAACGTGGCATCAGCCCAGGGCCGGCGGGATTATGTGAGAGTCCGGCTGGTAATGAAAAACCATGAACTGACGGCCGAACCGATCTTGGGAAAATCCGGTCTGCTTTCCACCATGCTCAGGGCCCACGGCCTCATCGAAATCGACCGCAATGCCGAGGGTCTTGAAAAGGGGAGCATCGTGCCGGTCATCCTTTTTTCTTAAACGGATCAACCGCCCTGTCTTTTTTTTCGGCAGCAAGCGCAAATCCGCTCGCGAACCGATAGTTCGCAAGCCCAGTAAGGAACACAAAAATATGACGGAACGCAATATTTACCTGAACATGAAAACCCTGGCCGAAGCGCGTCGCATTCTGACGGAAACCTTTGCGCCTGCCGGACGCCTGGGCTCGGAAACCCTGGCGGTCACGAACGCGGTGAACCGGGTCCTGTGCGAACCGGTGTGGGCGAAAATCTCGTCGCCGAACTTCCATGCCGCGGCCATGGACGGCATCGCGGTGCTTGCGGACACCACCTACGGGGCAAGCGAGTCCGCGCCGAAAACCCTGCGGACCGGGAAGGACGCCTGGTTCATCAACACCGGCCAGGTCATGCCGGAAGACACCAACGCCGTGATCATCATCGAAAACGTCCACATCGATGATAACGGGGGGATAGAAATCCAGGCCCCGGTATTTCCCTGGCAGAACGTGCGCCGGGTCGGGGAGGACATCGTGGCCACGGAACTCCTTTTCCCGAGAAATGAGCCCATCACATCCTACGCCATAGGCGCGCTTATCGCCGCCGGGATTTTCGAGGTGGCCGTCTGGAAAAAACCGACGGTGCTGATCCAGCCCACGGGCTCCGAACTGGTGGATCATGGCGGCATCGACCCGGCAACCCTTGCGCCCGGACAAGTCATTGATTCCAATTCCCACATGCTGGGCAAACTGGTTGAAGCCTCCGGCGGGCAATATACGCGAAACCCTATCATCAAAGACGATTTTGATACCATCTCGGCCGCGATCCTTGACGCGGCAAATGATCCGGCTTTTGACATGGTCCTGATCATCGGCGGGTCTTCGGCCGGATCAGAGGATTTCGCGCGCAAGGTGATCGACCGGCACGGGCGGGTCCTGTTTCATGGGGTCACCATGATGCCGGGAAAACCGGTTATTGCCGGCCAAATCAATGGAAAACCGGCTTTCGGGATTCCAGGATACCCGGTATCGGCCATCATCGCATTTGAACAGCTCGTCCGGCCCCTGCTTTTCGGATTGCTCAACCAGGCCGAACCCGGGGACAAAACAATCGACGTCCATCCCACAAAAAAAATTGCCTCCAGGCTCGGCGTGGAGGAATTTGTCCGGGTCAAGCTCGGACAGGTCGGAGACCGGATCGTGGCCACGCCTTTGGCCCGTGGCGCGGGATGCATCACCAGCATCACCGAGGCCGACGGCATCATCCGCATTCCCGACCATGTGGAGGGCGTTTTGGACGGGCGTCCAGTCACGGCACACCTGCTCCGATCTCTGACCGACATTCAAAACACCATCGTGTCCGTCGGTAGCCATGACAATACCCTTGACGTTCTGGCCGATCTGATCCGGGCCGAAAGCAACCGGTTCACCCTGTCGTCAAGCCATGTCGGCAGCATGGGCGGGCTCATGGCCGTCAAAAAAGGGCTGTGCCATATGGCCGGAACCCACCTGCTCGACACCATGGACGGCACTTACAACATCAGCTATATCCAAAAGCATCTGCCCGACACCCCCGTATATCTGCTCCACCTGGTCCGGCGGGACCAGGGGCTCATTGTCGGATCGAAAAACCCCAAACAGATAAAGGGGATCGGCGACCTAGTCCGTGAAGACGTTATCTTCATCAACCGCCAGGGCGGTTCGGGCACGCGGATTCTGCTCGATTACGAGCTGGAACAAATGGGAGTTTTACCACAGCGCATCTCGGGCTATCAGAACGAGGAGTTCACCCACATGGCCGTGGCCGTGGCCGTCTTGAGCGGGACAGCCGACGCCGGGATGGGTATTTACGCGGCGGCCGCAGCCCTGGGGCTGGATTTCATTCCCGTGGTCACTGAATCCTACGAACTGTTGATCCCTGCGGATTACATGGAAACGGAAATGATGCGGCTTTTAGCCGACATCATCCGATCCGACGCTTTCAAGGCGCGGGTGACGGGCCTCGGCGGATATCACACGGGAAAAACCGGCGACATTGTCTGGTCCCATCCATGATGCCCTATACCCTGATCGATCACACCGCCGATATCGGCATCCACATCACCGGCACGGATTTGAAAGACCTTTTCACCACGGCCGGAGAGGCCATGTTCGATCAGATCATTGACCGTTCCCTTCTCCCGGGCCGCAAAAAGAAACATCTTTTGGCCTCGGGCATGGACCGCCATGACCTGCTCATCAACTGGCTGCGGGAACTGCTGGAGATCTGGACCATTGACAGCAGACTCGTCCACACGGTCGTGATCGCGGAAATGGATGAAACTCATATCCGCGCAACAGCCTTCTGCGACGCATATGACCCGGAAGTTCACGAAATATTAAAGGATATCAAAGCGGTCACCTATTCGGGCGTCTCGGTGGACCAAACATCCCAAGGATGGGAAGTGACCGTGATATTTGACGTGTGATGGTTAGGCTTTTTACGAAGCCGCCAGGGGTACCCGGATGTCAAAAACCGCGCCCGCGCCCGGCGCGCTCTCGCAATGGATGGTCCCCTTGAGGATCCGGGTGACGACGTTATAGACGATATGCATGCCCAGGCCGGTGCCGCCGTCTCCCCGGCAGGTGGTGAAAAACGGTTCAAAAATCCGCCGGACGGTTTCCTTTTCCATGCCTTTACCGTTGTCCGCGTACCGCAGGTTAAGATAGTTCCCGTCAACGGACGCCTCGATGATAATCAGGCCCTCCTCCATGGATTCGAATCCGTGACGGAGCGAATTGATCAGCAGGGCGGTGACCAACTGAGAGAAAGCGCCGGGATAGCTGTCAATAAAAAGGTCTTCCGGGAAGTTGACCCGGATTGTGTGCCGGGCGCGCCGCAGATGGTATCCCAGGCTGAGTAAAGTCGTGTCGATATATTCCTTCAGGTTGAACCTGCGGCGGGTTTCGGACGACTGGTCCACCGCCACCTGCTTGAAATTTTTCACCAGTGCGGCGGCCCGGGTAAGATTTGTGGCAATGGTGGATGACGCCTCGGTCATAGTATGGAGATAATTTTTCATGATATCCGGTGTCAGTTGTCCGCTTGCCATCAATTCCTTCATCCGTTCCGTCTTGTCCTGAACAAAGGAACTGGCCGTGACCCCGATACCGACCGGCGTGTTGATTTCATGTGCCACCCCCGCCACAAGCCCGCCGATGGCCGCCATTTTTTCGGCTTCCACAAGCTGCACCTGGGCGGCTCTTAAATCTTCCACGGTTTTTTCAAGGGCGGTATTTTTCGACTTCAGCTCTCCTGCCGCTTCATCGAGTTCCCTGCGAGATCGTTCAATGGTTTCGTTCCGGAGCCGCAGCTCTATTCTGGTTTTCCGCAGCAGGCTGGACGTAAAGGACAGAATAAAGGCAAGCACATAGAGGGTGATGGTTAGACAGGAAATGATCAGCACAACGTCGGTCAGCGTATAATGATACCCCCATTGACTGTTCTGATGGGGGATGACGCCGAAATGCTCCAGTAATGCCATGGCCGCGAAACTTGCGGCGCATATGGTGGCGATGATGAAGGGGTATCGCCGCGGGGCAACTACGCCGATATAGGCGATCAGGGCCGCATAGATGATGATCAGGTACATCCCCCGGACCCCGCCCAGGAAATAGATGATGATGGTATCCCCTACCGCTTCGATGACATTAATCGTCAGATTGTAGGCTTCAAACATCCGTTTCCGGACGATCCGCTTCAACCCCCATAAAAAAGGGATATTGAAAAAGATAACAGCAGCACCGGTGACGCTGATCCCGATAAAAGAGGGCGTGTCGATTGATCGGAACACCCATGAGATCAGCAGTAAAAACCAGATGCCGACAATGGCGCTGCATCTGACAATCGCGCCCTGCAAATGCCGCCGGTAGAGAATTTGCCGTTTCAGGTGAGGAAGATATTCGGATTCATGGCCGTGAACACCGGCCGGATCCTTTGCCGACGGATGCGGTGTATTGATGTCCATACCCGTTGCTCCGACGCCATCCGTGGGATAGCGGTAAAAATGTTACCTTCCCTCTGGCCCGGGAGGAATGCCTTTCGTACCTCGCGCAAAACACCTGAAACAAAAATCCGGATAATCAAAAAACAACCCGATTCCGGCCTTGACATCCCCATATCCCCGTGTTAAACGAGTGTTCTTGATTTAAGAAATTCATCCGTCGGGGCGTAGCGCAGCCTGGAAGCGCACTTGCATGGGGTGCAAGGAGTCGGAGGTTCAAATCCTCTCGCCCCGACCAATTAAATCAAAAAGTTACAATAGACCCAACAAGCATTTTCCAGTCAAAAATCCCCCCGAAATAAAAATCGGGGGATACATTTGGTGCCGCTTGGAAATCCCTATCACAACACCCCTTCCCTAAGCAAGGACCACTTTATTTCACAGCAGTATTGAACAATATGTGGGGTGCTGGGCGTCGGGCTGTGTCATCAGCCTGAATTGCAAGCTGCTGTTTCTTCCAAAAGAATTGGTCCGATATGTTCTGGTTCACGAACTTTGCCACGGGATCGAACTGTGAACCACACCAACCGTTTCTGGACTTTCACCTGCGCCATAACCGTTTCGTAGTTCATTTAAAGACAACCCCCATGAAAAACCATTATATCAAAATATTTTTTACATTCAAAATGCCCAGGCTTTATATCGCCGAAATTCATCCTCAAAATTATCACTGAAAACGCCGGCGCCCAGGCGCGCATCGATATCGGCCATCTCCCAGAATCGGACCGCGTCAATTTCTTCGGGGTTATGAGTGATTTTTCCGTCATAGCAGACTACAGATATGCCGGGCCGTTATCCGTGCCCCATCGGCTGCGTTTCCTGAGTTTCCGGACTTCGGCGTCGAAAGCAGTCCATGGACCTGATGAAGCCAGCCGCCGTTGAAAAACGCCTCTTCGGAAATCGGCACCCCTCCCATTTTTTCCTGCACATATGCGGCAAGAATCGCTGATTCGCGAAAATCTTGCCGGGAAATATAACCAAAGGGCACGCCCGCGCTACAGACTTCAGCCAGGGTGCTGTAGCCGATTTTTCCAACCACCGCGTCAGCCGCATGCACCAGGTCCGGGTGATAAAAAGCCGATGCGTGTGGCAGCAAGATTGTCTGCTTCAGCTTTTTCCCATAAACCGGCAAATCCGCAAACGCGCCCGGGACCACAAAAAATATATTCGGATCAAACCGAGCGAGCTGATTCATAAACGCAAATGATTCCGGAATGCCGCCCATGGTGACCAATACCATCTTGTCTTGACCGGAAAGCCCAAGACGCCCCCGAGTTTCATCCGCGGGCAAGCCTGGAGCCCTTGCAATGGGCGGCGCGCGGAAAGCGTCTGTTTTGTTGTCGCAAACCGGATCAGTTTGTATATGATGATCCGCTTCGGTAAAAATTTCCGTCAGATACGCGGCATGCCCGGTCATACGGCGATCGACTGTCTGGTAGGCCTCATAAATCCAGTCCCAGGTGAAATTTTCGATCAACACCGATGTAATTCCCGCCCGCCGGCCCACGGCGATGCCCAAGGGAGAAATATCGGCGATGATAAGCTGGCAGTCCCTCTGGATGACCATATTTGACAAATCATCCAGCAGCCGCTCATCAAAGGGCAGAAACGCATCAAGCGCGGCAATGGTCTCATTCAGGTCAAACCGCAGCGCAGATGTCTGGGCCAGCCCGACGTCGGTTTTCACCCGGCGGCAGGCAAAGGAGGCCTGAAGAGACTGCCGGAAAAACCATTCCGGGGTTTCGGTGAAGATCTCGAAATGAACATAGGGCCATTGGTCGTAAATGGCGTTCATCACAGCCGATGATCGCGCGGCGTGGCCGAACCCGTGTGATGAAACAAAACAGGCGATATGGATTTTCGGATGCATCTCCATCACGCTCTCGGTATTGCGGCGGCAACCCTACTTGCAGCACCTTTCTTTGCCCCTGAGAATGGTGAGGCCTGACGGATAGTCGTCGAGCAGTTCACAAGTAAACGATGCACCTTTGTATTTCAAGATATTTAAAGGGTCATCGGACACGGCCCGATTTGGCATATGCGACGGCGCCGCGTAAAAAATTTCTTTAATCCGGTGCCGATATAAGATAAAGGCTTCTGATATTCTGATAAAACCCCGCTGCGACGGGGGAATATGTTTTTACGAAATCGTCTTTTTTTAGAAGAAGGGACTCAACAGACATGACATACCATGACCGATCCATGTGTGGGCAGATCGGCGCCTCCGATATCGGCCGGGGGGTGAACCTGGTGGGCTGGGTGGATGCCCTGCGGGATCACGGCGAAGTGCTCTTCATCCATCTGAGAGATATCAGCGGCATCGTCCAGGTGGTGTTTGGGCACGAATCAACGGACCGGACAGTGTGCGAACGGGCAGGAATGCTGAAAAATGAGTTCTGTTTGCGGGTTGTCGGCCGGGTGGTGCGCCGGGCAGCAGGAACGGAAAACCCGCACATTCCCACCGGCGACGTGGAAGTGACTGCTTTGGATCTGACCATCTTGAGCCGTTCCAAGACCCCGCCCTTTCCCATATCGGAAAAATCCATGCTGGCCGGCACCGCGCTCCAGCGGGACGAATCCGTTGCCGAGGATCTGAGGCTCCAGTACCGCTATCTGGATCTGCGACGGCCCTCCATGCAGGATCATATCATCAAGCGGCACGCCATCAATAGAGCCATCCGGAATTTTTTAGATGATCAGGGTTTCATCGAGATCGAGACCCCGATGCTGACCCGGAGCACACCTGAAGGGGCCCGGGATTATATC
>CAYZXZ010000139.1:0-1763 GCA_964481615.1 uncultured Desulfobacteraceae bacterium
CGCCGGAGCAGATTGAACGGGCGGAGGAGACTGCGGTTTATTAAACGCTTACCCATTTTCCACATAGACCGGTTGAACACCACGCCGGTTATATAAACGAATATCCCGGACAGGCTTTGAGTTAAATTTTTTCAGGTGGTCTTTCATCTGATCAAATCGTGGCTGAAAATGTTGGGCATCAAGCCGCCGCGACTGCTCCAAGTCGCTGAACCGCGTCGCGTAGCCTAAGGGTTTCTTGAATTTCAGAGTATCCAGACCAATCTCTGATTCGAGGAGATTTTGAGCGTCAGTCCAAGATTGCTTGCCGCTAACTTCTGCTCTTGCAGAGTTTAAAACAATGGCTTCAATTTTTTTTTGTTCGATGGCGGGGATAATAGGTATCCAAATTTTTCTTGAGTCCTCCAAGGACAAATGAGGTTGAACCTGGCCTTGAAACCATCTGTTCATCTCGCTAAAACCAAATTTAGTATTGAGATAAACGGCAAGATAATATGGATTCAATTTATCGTGATACACCTTGACGGCAAT
Organism: uncultured Desulfobacteraceae bacterium; assembly: GCA_964481615.1. Classification (GTDB taxonomy): domain Bacteria; phylum Desulfobacterota; class Desulfobacteria; order Desulfobacterales; family Desulfosalsimonadaceae; genus SURF-33. The sequence continues at coordinate 529 of CAYZXZ010000139.1, forward strand.
GACATCTTGGCTAACATTACATCGATCTTTTAAGACGATCGATGCTCCACTTTTGCCAGTCTTGGCAATCATCAGATCGCCTTTTGTTAGTGCTGTTTTGTATTCCTCTGAGTTTTTTCTTTCGGTTATAAAGGTTATATTTTCTTCTTTTGGCAAAATATTACCGATATTGCTTGAGCGGTAAAAAGGAACACCTTTTTCAGTATATTCGCGTGCAAGAATATAAAAAATTCCTTTTTTAAAAACAGACACCACTGAGCCGAGATGTGTATGCTCAGTTTGGCGGATCATTCTCTCTTTTTCGAGATAATAAGGTTGCCAAAATTCTGCATCGAGCCTCACTGCACCAACCAAATTAGAGGTAAAAATCTGACTCCAAACCGCCATCACCCTACCTCCCAGAAATCAAATCCCTGTTCCTGGGCGAACCGCACAAAGGCCTCGGCCACGCAGAGCCGGTCATCGGCAATCTTTGCGGCATCCGCCAGATTCTCGGCCGTGAGGTCGTAATTGACCAGGTCCTGGTTCACCACCAGTTGGCCCGCCTGGGGGTGGCCGTCGGGAAATTCCACCAGGCTGCCGTCCGCATCCACGAGATATTCATAATCCCCGGAATTGTTCTTGCCGCCCCGCTCGCTCACGGCCATGAAAATGGGGTAATCCAGACGTTTGGCCGCCTCTGCCGCGATCCAGCGTTCTTTTAAGGTACCGATCAGTTCGGGGTCTTCCAGGATCAGTTCCAGCTTGCCCTTGTTGCTGAGGAGTTTGACGGCGGTTTCCGCCTCTGGAATGGCTTTTTCCAGGCTTTTGATCTCGGCCCTGTAGGTCCGCTGCTTGATTTTCTGTTTTTCCTTCAGCCGCTTCAGGGCGGTTTGGTGTTCTGCTTTTATGTCTTTCAGCCGGGATTTCAGGTCTTTTTTGTCGCCTTCCCACTGCTGGGTGACGGCCTCGATTTCCATCTGATGTTGCTGTTTGAGGGCTTCGATATCGCTTTCCAGATCCGCCAGTTTTTGTTTTACCCGGATCAGTTCGGCTTTCAGGGAATCGCTTTTTTCCTCAGCATCTGCGATTTTCTCGGCCTGGGTTTTATCGACTTCCGCGGCTTCCAGTATCCCGGACTCTTCGAGTTGATAATCTTTCTCCGACGCTTCGGATTCCGGGAGCTCCGGTTCCGGCTCGGACGGCGTCGCCCCGTCGTTCGACGAGGCATGGCTCGCGTTGCGCATCTCCCGCCG
>CAYZXZ010000139.1:1773-7499 GCA_964481615.1 uncultured Desulfobacteraceae bacterium
GCGACAGGTTCGGGAATGTCTTCATCCGGCACATCCGGCGCAAAGCGGTGGGCCGCGATCAGGTCCTTGATCATTTTTTCATAATCCGGGAAGACGGCGGCCACTTCCTGCTTCACGGCCGCGATGCGGGCCAGGGCTTCTTCCGTGTATTTTTGGAAAAACAGCACCGAGGTTTTAGTGCCGGTGTGGGGCTTGAAGGTGTTGGGATGCAGGCCCACCACGGCCAGAAGTCGGGCTTTTTTGAGAATCCACTCCCGGATGAAGGCCAGGGACGAGTTGTTGAATTTGCCCTGGGGCAGGACGATGGCGGCCCGGCCCCCGGGTTTGAGCATCTTCAAAACCCGCTCGATAAAGAGAACGTCGCGTTCTTCCTTGGGGGATTTGTCCTTGGCGCGCCGGAGGGCGGGCTTGGCCAGATCATAATGGGCCAGCATCTTGCGGTCTTTCATTTCACCCGCAAACGGCGGATTGGTGAGGATGACGTCGAATTTCAGGTGTTCGAAATATTCCCAGGCATGGTCTTCGTCCTTGAGCGTCTCGTTTTCAGGTATTTTATTAGCGGTCAGTTTGGCCTGACGCAGCTCGTGCATCAGGGCCTGACCCGAACCGGATTCATACCACGTTTTTGGATCAAGGCTGCTCACATCCGGCCCGAAAATCTTGGTATGCCCGTCACCGGCAATCAGCATGAGGGCGCGGGATGTTTTAGCGGCGCGCGTCTCGAAATCAATGCCCCACAAGAATTTGGACGCATATTTGAACTTGCGCAGCTCACGTTTATCATGGTCGCGGGCCGGATAGCACCATTCCATGGCGTGCAGCAGAAAGCCGGCGGACCCGCAGGCCGGGTCCATGACATATTCATGGGACCGTGGGTTGAGCATGCGCACGCACATTTCCACCACATGGCGGGGCGTAAAAAACTGGCCTTTCTTCTTTTTGGCTTCCGTGGGAAGCAGATACTCGAAGGCATCATCCATGACCCGCAAATTCGACCCCATCAGCCGGACACCTTCGATTCGGCCCACGCAGATCTGGAGATGCCGTTTCATCAACTCAATATCTTCACCGGGCCGGAAAATGCCGGGCCAGGCCTCACAAGCTTTTTTGAAAAGGCCGTCAATCCGGTCATAGGTCAGGTCCGGGTCCGGAACCCCGGTTTTGGGATTAACCACCTGTCCGAACTCGACTGTTTTATCTTTGCGAAATTCCTGGGCCTGGGTCTCGTCCCAGATTTTTGCAAAAATGAGTTTGAAAATTTCATTGAATTCATCCTTGCCGCTGTCCGCCAATACCAGTTCTTCAAGTCCCTGAATAATCTCTTTAAAATTGAACTCCCGTTTCAAATCCAAGAGGGTTTTTCGGGCGGAAAGAACGTCTTTGGGCTCCTGACCGCGCTTGGGTATGTCAAATAATGTGTTATCGAACTCCTTGGGATAAGGGCGATAAAGGATAATGCTGTCGCTGCCGTTGGACCAGACCGCCACCGGCGCGCCCTTGGCGTTCATGTAGCTTTTCAGTTGCTCAATGCCGTCTTTGCGTTTGGGCTTTTTGCACTCGACGATGATCTTGGGGGTTTCCTTGGTATCAGCGGTATAAACGATGATGTCGGCGGCCTTGGTGCCCACTTCGGTGCCGAACTGCACGCTTTTTTCCAGCTCGATTTCATCCGGCTGGTATCCATACTGGTGGATCAGCTTGTACACCCAAAGCTGGCGGACAATTTCCTCGGGCGCGGATTTCCCGCCATCCGCGTAAACCTGAACCTCTTCCTTGCCAGAAGCAAAGGGGACCATGCTTTTTACAAAATATTTTGTCTTGCCGGCATCCCGGCCGGTTTCAGCAATTTTGGAATAAATGGAGAGGATTTCGTGTATCGGTTTTCCCAAGGTTTCAAATTCGGTCAGCTCGTATTTGACTCCCGGCTCTTTGAATATGCGATCGATCAATTCCCTGGTCGTTGCGGTGGTCATGGGCTTTGCTCCGGTATGTTTCTTTTTATTTGTTTATTCGGCAATCACAATGAATTTCCCTCGTCACGGATTTCATCCAGAAGATCGCTGCCTCGGCCTCCCGTGGCGCGCAGCACTTCCTCGATTTAAGGAGAAGGTATTGATAGCGTATAGCCGTTATGACCCCTTTGTCCCCTTTATGGCCCCTTTGCTTTCTTGCCTTGAGCCCTTTGAGCCGTTTCCTTCACTGGCTTTGGTTTTTGATTAGTATGGTTGTTTCTGGCGTTCGTTCAGGCCGGGACCGGAATCACCTACGCCGTCAGCAAGTCCCGTCGGATTGTGATGACGAACTGAATGGCCCATTCCTCGAAATCCGGGGGCGGCCAGCTTCCTTTACCCGTCTTATTGAAATAAATTGCCATAATTTATACAAAATTTGATTAGTCTGTCAAACGCTTTTCCAGAAGCTGCTGTTTTTCCAGCAATTGATGATGGGAACGGCCATGCTGAGCCGGGCGGTTTTCGATCGTTATAAAAATTTGAGATTGAATAATACCAAATTCGAGTCTATATTAAGAGCCATAACAATACCGAATTAATATAGAGGAGTCGGAATGAAGCCATTAAACATTTCCCAACATATTGTTTCGCTGTCGGAATTTAAAGCCAGGGCGTCCAAAATGATCCATGACCTCCAGGATTCGCATCGTCCCCTTGTCATCACCCAAAACGGCAAGGCGGCGGCCGTTCTCATTTCCCCGGCTGATTTTGACACACTCACGGAGCAGGTCCGTTTTGTTGACGCCGTGCAACAGGGCTTGAGGGATGTTGAACTCGGCCGGGTCATACCGGATGAAAGTTTGGGCATATAGCCATGAAGTTGTTTTGGACCGAAACAGCCAAGCAAAATCTTTTATCTATCCGGCGCTATATTGCCGCCGACAATCCGACCGCGGCCAATGGATGGATCGAGCGATTAAAAGAACGGGCCAGATCTTCCCTTCATTCGCCATTTGCAGGTCGTAAAGTGCCGGAATTTTCGCGGGATGATATCAGGGAACTGATTGAGGGAAATTATCGCATTGTTTATCAGGTTCATGCGAATCATATCGTGATATTAACCGTTTTTGAAGGTCACGCTCTTTTCCCGGTGGAAAATCTGGATGGTTCAGTTTAAAGAAACACCCGTTATTAATGGGCTGCTCCCGGTTCATGAGTATAAAGATGGATTATCAAGATTTGCTTGAAAAATATCATGCTCTGTTGGAACAGGTAAATCAATTAACCAAAGAAAACATCCGTTTGAGAGCTCAACTCGGGATGCCGGAACCCGGGGCTGCCCGTAACGCTTCCTCTGCAAAAGTCAAAGCAGGAAATATCCATGAAGATAAACCGGACGACGGGAGCCGCTTTTCATATGTGGACAACAAATCGGATATTTACTCCAAGATCAGCCTGTTTATGTCGCTTTTTAAAGGACGCGGGGATGTCTATGCAAAGCGGTGGGAAAACAACAAGAAAGGAACATCAGGCTATTCACCGGTTTGTCTGAATCTATGGCAAACCGGGGTATGCGGCAAGCCTCAAAAATCCTGCTCCAGATGTGAAAACAAATTATATGTCGCTTTGGACGAAAACGTTATTGAGAATCACCTGCGGGGAAACATCGTGGCCGGCATCTATCCCATGCTGCCGGATGAAACCTGCTGGTTTTTGGCCATTGATTTTGATGAAGCAGACTGGCAAAAGGATGTCTCTGTTTTCAGTGAGGTATGCGTCGCGTTTGAAATTCCGGTGGCCGTGGAACGGTCCCGATCCGGAAGGGGATGTCATGTCTGGTTTTTCTTTGAAAATCCGGTGTCCGTGGCGTTGGCGCGTAAATTCGGCACGGCCCTGCTGACTTTTGCCATGAACAAAAGGCATGAAATTCAATTCAAATCCTATGACCGGTTTATTCCCAGCCAGGACACAATGCCCAAAGGCGGCCTCGGCAATTTGATTGCCCTGCCATTGCAAAAGGCGGCCAGGGAAAATAAAAACAGCGAATTCATCGATGAAAATTTTCAATCCTATGCTGACCAGTGGGCATTTTTATCCACCGTCAAAAAGATTTCTGAAAGCCGTCTTGATGAACTGATATCAGAGATTTATCCCGGTCATGAACTGGGCTCATTAAAAATTGATGAAGAAGAGGAATCAGAAAAACCATGGGTGAGGCAGACCGGCGAAATAACGCTGAAAAAAAGTGATTTACCGCGGCAACTTGACATTATCAAAGCCAACATGCTGTTTATTCCCAAAGCAGGGATTTCCCAGCGGGCGCTGAACCTGCTGAAACGGCTCGCCTCTTTTAAAAATCCAATGTTTTACAGGCAGCAGGCCATGCGATTGTCCACTTACGGGCATCCAAGAGTTATCTCCTGTGCCGATGAAACAAAAGATTGCCTGTGTTTGCCAAGGGGCTGTGAGCAAGAATTGTCCATAGAACTTCAAGAACTCGGAATTGATTTTCGGTTTATCGATAAAACCTATGGCGGAAAGACGATTGATGCGACATTCAACGGCCGACTGAGAGATGAACAACCCCTGGCCCTGGAAAATTTATTGCAGCATGATACCGGCATCCTTTCGGGCACAACCGCTTTCGGCAAAACCATCGTGGCGATTAAGCTGATCGCCGAAAGAAAAGTAAACACCCTCATTCTGGTTGACAAGGTCAATCTGCTGTCCCAATGGAAAGATAAGCTTTTGGAATTTTTAGTTGTCAACGAACCGCTGCCGGACCAGACAACGACCGCGGCGAAAAGGGGGAGAAAGAAGGAAATAAGTGTAATCGGACAATTGGGCGCCGGCAAAAACAATTTGAGCGGAATTGTGGATATCGCGATCATGCAATCGCTGAGCCGACAGGGGGAAGTGAATACGTGCGTGAAAAATTACGGTATGATCATTGCCGATGAATGCCACCATGCATCCGCCTTCACCTATGAACAAATTCTGAAGACCGCTCATGCGAAATATGTTTACGGCCTGACCGCTACCCCGACAAGAAAAGACGGGCATCATCCGATTTTGTTCATGCACTGCGGTCTCGTTCGGTATCGGGATAATCCCAGGAAACAGGCGGAGAACAGGCCTTTTGACCATTATATTGTTCCCCGCTTTACCGCTTTCAGGGTTCCATTGGATAAGGATGGAAAAGATGTATCCATTCAGGAATTATACGCGGAAATCGCGGATGACGATTTGAGGAACCAGCAGATTATCGAGGATGTATTGAAAAATTATCACCAGGGCCGAAACTGCCTCGTGTTATCTCTCCGAACCGCCCATGCTGAATTGCTTGCAAATAAATTAAAGGAAGAGGTTCCGGATGTTGAGCTGCTCACGGGCGGCATGGGAAAAAAACAAACTCGGGAGGCATTTCAACGCCTCGCCGCGATTCCCGGCGACAACAATATCATACTGGCGGCAACCGGTCATTTTATCGGCGAAGGTTTTGACGAGCCGCGATTGAATACGCTGTTTTTAGCCATGCCGATATCATGGAAAGGCACGCTGCAGCAATATGCCGGGAGGCTTCACCGACTGTTCAAAACGAAAAAAGAGGTTCGGATTTATGATTATGCGGATATTCATATAAAGACGCTAGAGAGAATGTACCAAAAACGGCTTAACGGATATGCTTCAATGGGATACAAAGCAAGAGGCGAGGAATTAGCGGATGCACCGTTGGATATCATTTTTAATAAAGACAGCTTTTTGCCTGTTTTT
>CAYZXZ010000140.1:0-7496 GCA_964481615.1 uncultured Desulfobacteraceae bacterium
CATAAATTGATCGCCGTCGAAAAAAACATTTCGTGTTTTAATGTTAAAGCATCGCCGGATATCCAAACCGTTCGGAAATATAAGAGATCATTTCCGCTACCACGGCTTCTGCCGGCAGCCGGGTTGAATCGATGATGACGGCATCTTCGGCGGGTTTAAGGGGGGCCATCTCGCGGGTGGCGTCATTGCGGTCCCGGCGCTCCATGTCGGCTTCCACATCCTCTATGGACTGGGGCTGGATGGCCGCCAGCTCCCTGTACCGGCGCAGTGCCCGGGCTTTTAGATCCGCAGTCAGAAAAAACTTTATGTCCGCATCGGGAAACACCACGGTTCCCATGTCGCGGCCCTCAAACACCGCCCCTTTGTCCGCACCGAGTTTCCGCTGGACATCCAGGAGTGCCATACGGACCACGGATCGGGCCGACACGGCCGAGGCCCGCATGGACATGTCAGGAGTCCGGATGAAATCCGTGATGTCCGTGTTCCCGGAATACAGTCGCGAACCCCGGTCATCACGGATAAACGTAAAGGAAAGCCCGGCGCATAAAACCGCTAAGGAATCATCGTCATCTAAGGGTATGTTGCTTTCGCCGGCTTTCCAGGCCACCCCCCGGTAAAGCGCGCCGGTATCCACATACGTATAGCCGAGGCTGTCTGCAAGGGCGCGGCTGACGGTAGTCTTGCCCGCGCCGGCCGGCCCGTCGATGGTGATCAGGATCTTTTTCATCGTTCAGACCTTCTCTGATGAAAGCACCTCGGCCAGGGCATCCAGAAACCGCTGATTTTCCGACCGCAGTCCCGCGTTCACCCGGATGCAGGAAGGGTATCCGTAGGCTGTCATGGAACGGACAATCACCCCTTTTTTGAGCATGGCCTCAAAGACCCTGGCCGCGTCCTGCTTTACCTCGATAAGAAAAAAATTGGCCTGGGTGGGATAACAGGTCAAACCCATGGCCCTTACCGCCGCCTGCATGAAATCGATCTCTCCATGGACCAGGTCACGGGTCTGATTCAGAAACGCGTCGTCATCTAATGCTGCCATGGCACCTGCCTGGGCCAGTGAATTGGTGTTGAAAGGCTGGCGGACCCGGTTGAGCACTGCGGCCATGCCCTCGGGCATCACGCCGTAACCGATGCGGATCCCGGCAAGGCCGTAAGCCTTGGAAAAGGTCCGCAGCACGGCCATGGACATGTCCTCCCGGAGCAGCGCCAAACCGTCTATGCAATCTGCGGCCCGGGCGAATTCAATATAGGCTTCATCTAACACCACGATCACATGATCCGGCAGACGGACGAAAAACGCCTCGAAATCCGCCCGCGTGATACAGGATCCCGTAGGATTGACAGGATTGTTGAGAAAAATCATCCGTGTATGTGATGTCACATGATCCAGCATGGCCGGCAGATCTACGGCCATGGCTTTTAACGGCACAAAAACCGGCACGGCATTTACTAAACGGACGAAAATCTCATACATTAGAAAGGAAGAGGTGGTCATGACGGCCTCATCGCCGGGCTGCAGATACGCCCTGGCCAGCATGCCGATCACGTCGTCGGAGCCGTTGCCCAAAACAATCCGGCCCGGCCGCACCCCCAGCTTTTCCGCCAGTTTTTCTATCAGATAATAGCCGCTGCCGTCGGGATACCTGTGCAGGTTGCCGATGGCATCATGCATGGCGGCCATGGCTTTTGGCGACGGTCCCAGCGGGTTCTCGTTTGAGGCCAGCTTGACCGAATCCCGGATGCCGTATTCCCTCTCGAGTTCCTCAATGGGCTTGCCGGGTTTGTAGGGTTTGATGGATAAAATATAGTCTGGAACCTTTTGTTTCATGATCATCTTCCTTGACGGAGTCATAAAAATCTATTGCGCGTCGCTTCGCGGCCTTCTTATTCCAATTCGCATTCAAGCGGCATCTGTGTTGCGTTGCATCTATCACACGCCAAGACATCGTGCAATAAAATATGCGCGGATTACGCCGGAAGCGACCGGGGTACCGGATTTGCCTTGCGCGGTCGCAAAACCAATGATAGACCTTTTGCAAAACCATTGGAAACGGAAAATCCTTCCATGACGCAAATCACGTCCATCCCATCAGTCGCACGATTGAAGATGACAAGCGGACACCGTTGGCATATCCCGACCTGCCGTATCCGCATGCGGAAAGATCAGCACCACTCCCGCAATTCCTGCATCCGGCCGGATCTGCCGGTCTGCCGATAGGATGAACATGTTCGGCTGGCGCGGTCATATGGCAAGAATCGATCTGTCGGGCGGGATTGTCTCCATTGAAAAGACCGATCCGGATGCCTGTAATAATTTTATCGGGGGCCGGGGCATGGCGGGTTATCTGCTTAAGGACCATATTACACTCGCCTGGGATGATCCGGACATGCCGGTTCTCTTTTTTACCGGCCCGCTGGTGGATACGGCGTCCCCTACGTCGGGCCGGATGACCGTCATGTCGAAGTCCCCGCTGACCGGAACCCTGGGCGATGCGTCGGTTGGTGGGACTTTCGGCACCATGATGAAACGCGCGGGTGTAGACGGGCTCATCATTACGGGGAAAAGCGAAAATCTCTGCGGCATCGATATTTCAGACCATCGCATCGCCATTGTTCCGGCCGCCGGTCTTGCCGGAAAATGTGCAGATGAAGTCAACGCCCTTCTGCCGGCCGGCGCCGCCACCGCCGTCATCGGTCCGGCCGCAGAAAACGGCGTGCGATTTTCCAGCATCATCTTCGACGGCAATTTCGCCGCCGGCCGGTGCGGACTGGGTCTGGTTCTTGCCGCCAAAAACATCAAGTACATCACCGTTTCCGGCTCCGGGAAAACCAGCGTATATGATCCGGCCGGACTAAAAGCAGCCGCCGACGATATTATCCGCCTGGTGTCGGCATCACCGGCCCTGATGGGGGATTTCGGCTTTTCCCGGTTCGGCACCCCGGCCCTCTATGATCTGATGAATGCCCGCCGCATGATGCCAACGAACAATTTCCGGAAAAACCGGTTCCCTCAAGCCGCGTCGATGAATGCCCATGCCCTGCGCGCCCGGTATGCGCCGATATCGACCGGATGCCGGGGATGCCATATCCGGTGCAAGAAAAAAACATCTTCGGGGGATCATCTGCCGGAATTTGAAACCCTGTCTCATTTTTCCGCCCTGATGGGCAACAGGGATCTTGATACCGCGGTCGCAGCCAACCGATTCTGCAATGCAGCGGGCATGGACACGATTTCCGCGGCATCCACGCTGGCCTGCTATTTTGAAATCTCGGGCGAATCGCCGAGTCCGGACCGCATCCTGGCCCTGTTGAAAGATATCGCCTTTGGCCGGGGAACCGGATCGGAACTGGGATCGGGCGCGGCCCGGTTCACGACCGCGCGGGGCCGGCCTGAAACCGCCATGTGCGTCAAACGCCTGGAACTTCCCGCCTATGATCCCAGAGGCGCGTATGGCATGGCCCTGGCCTATGCCGTGGCCACCCGGGGGGGATGTCATTTGCGGGCCTATCCCATCAGCCATGAAATCTTAAGAAAACCGGTTCCCACGGACCGTTTCACCTTTGCGGGAAAAGCCAGGATCATCAAGATCCAAGAAGACATCAACGCAGCCGCCGACGCGCTGACCGCCTGCAAATTCATTTTTTTCGCCGCATCCCTTGAAGAATATGCCCGGGTCTTTTCCGCGGTCACCGGCGTGCCCGCCACCGGCCGGACGCTTTCCCTCATCGGAGAGCGGATCTGCTTTCAGGAGCGGATCATGAGCGCGCGACTCGGCTTCGGCGCCGAAGATGACGACCTGCCGGAACGCTTCTTTGAGCGGACGCCCACCGATCAGGATACGGGCGATATCCGTCCCATCAACAGGAAAGACTTTGTCAATGCCCGATCCGCCTATTACAAAATCCGTGGACTGGATAAAAGCGGCCGCCCGCAGCCGGAAAAGGCCGAAACCCTTGGATTGGTCATATGAAGTCATTACTGGATTCATATGCGCAACGGCTTTATCAAAGCGGGCTCGTGGAACCGGGAGAGGCGATACTGGGCATGGCGGATGCGGATCTTGTCTGGAACACCAAAGACGATGCCTGCCGGGTTCTGGCTCCGCTGTTTGAAGAGCTGAACATCAACGCGCTGGTTTTCGCCCGGCCGGCCGAACCCTACCGGACCATCATCGACCACCTGGCGGCTTCCGCGCCGGACGGCGTGATCCGGCCCAAAGATTGCGAGACACTCACTTTTCTTCACGATCTGCCGGTTGCGAACCGGTTTTCCATCAAAACCCTCATCCCCCTGCTGAGCCGCCGAAAATGTGCCATCATACCGGGAGCAGGCATCATGGCCCATGGATCCATCAGCATCGAGCAGCCCTTTATCACCTTTTCATCGGTCTGCTTCGCCTGTTTCGTCAAGTTCTTCTCGGATCTGCTGCATGAGGCAAAATCAGGCGGTCTCTCGTCACGATCCCGTCGGGCACTGGAAACCGTTGTCGATATATTGCCGGCTCCTTCCGCTTCCGTCGGCCGCCTGGCCTCCGGACCGTTTCAAACGGAAGACCAGGTCCGGGCCGCCATGTCCGAAGCCGGTAAAAAAATGGTGTCCCTGCAACTGGTGGATTCGACTTTCGGCAATATCTCATACTGTCATGACAACATATTATATATCAGCCAGACCGGCAGTTTCTTAGACGATCTGGAAAACTGCATCGATCCCTGTCCCACAGACAACACCTCATGCACCCCCATCACGGCTTCCAGCGAACTGACCGCGCATTTGCAGATCGTTGGACAGACCGGATGCCGGGCCGTGCTGCACGGGCATCCCCGGTTTTCCGTCATACTGTCAATGGACTGCGACCTTTCCGACTGCCCCGGACGCAACCAATGCCACCGGGCCTGCCCTGAAAAACGAGATGTCTGCGCGGTCCCTGTAGTTCCCGGCGAAGTCGGCGCCGGGCCTTACGGGCTGTGCCGCACGGTCCCCAACGCCGTGGCCGGATCATCGGCGGCCATTGTTTACGGTCACGGCGTGTTCACCATCGACCTGGTCGATTTCAACGGCGCGCTTGACAAGCTCATTGACATTGAAACCCGTTGCCGCATAGAATATTTTAATCGTTTAGAAAGGACAAGCCGTCATGGAATTTGAAAGCGTTGAAGATGTAGCCCGCAAACTGGAACGAGTGGGCTATATCGCATCAAGGGAAATCGCCACCGTCATCTTTCTGGCGGCCGCCACCAACAAGCCGATCCTGGTGGAAGGGCCGGCGGGCGCCGGCAAGACCGAACTGGCAAGGGCCCTTGCCCAGTGCCTGAACCGCCGAAAAATCCGCCTTCAATGCTATGAAGGACTGGATGAGGCAAAGTCCCTGTATGAATGGGAATACGCCAAACAACTGCTCTACACTCAAATGATCAAGGAGAAAATCAACGACCTGATCGCCGGAGCCGCATCCCTGACCGAAGCCATCGACCGGATCGCCGAACAGGAAGATGCTTTTTTTTCGGAAAAATTCCTCGTGGCCCGGCCCCTGCTCCAGGCCATTTCCTCGGATGCGCCCGTGGTCCTGCTCATTGATGAAATCGACAAATCCGACCCGGAATTTGAAGCGTTTCTTCTGGAACTGTTGAGCGAATTCCAGGTGTCGATCCCTGAACTCGGGGTCCGCAAGGCCAAAAACATTCCCATGGTGATCCTGACATCCAACAACTACCGGGACATGAGCGACGCTCTCAAGCGCCGCTGCATCCACCTCTACATCGATTACCCGGAACGCGGTCTTGAAAAACGGATCGTCACCCTCAAAGTTCCGGGTATTGACGCGCGCCTGGCGGACAAGCTGGTGGACGCCGTCAACCGGATCAGGGATCTGGATCTCAAAAAACCGCCCTGCATTTCCGAAACCCTCGACTGGGCCCAGGCCCTGCTGGTGCTCCAGATCAACGATCTGACCCCGGAGGTGCTGTCCGAAACAATCAGCGTGATCTGCAAATACCGGTCCGACGCAGGGCTGGTCAGGGCGTCGATGAACAAAATTTTCAACGCGTGACCCATCACACCCATGCTGGATCTGATCTTAAAATTTTCATCCGCCTGCCGGGCCTCGGGACTGCGGGTGTCCACATCGGAAGTGATCGACACCGTACGGCAGCTTGAACTTATCGATCTTTTCGATGAACCCCAGTTTCGGGCTGCGCTGAAGACCAATTTCGCCAAATCCCGGCGGGAGCAGAGCCATTTTGAACGCCTCTATGATCTTTTCTTTCACGAGATGCGACCGGAAACCGACTTTTCCCCGGAAACACTCGAAAAAAATGCGATAAACGCCATACAGGACATACTTAACGCATTGGCCGCCGACAGCACCAATGACCTTATCGGTAAAGCCATCAGCGATTTTCTAGCCGGGGACCCGATTCATTATCTGAAGGAACTTCAGCGGCTGGAAAACCAGGAGGAAAAACCGTCAAAAGCCCTCAAGTCCAACCTTGCCCAGCTGTCGGGCCGGCTGGAGATCATGCTTCGCATCAACCAGATCAGGAGCCGCCTGGCCCGATTCGAGGGAGACAATGACGGCGATACGGACCGTCGGCGTCAACAGGGCGCGGCCGCTCACCTTCGGAACCGGCTCGATATCGCATCGGCCATGCTCACCCAGGAGACACGGCCGCACAATGCGGGTCTGAAGCATGTCAAAACCCATGACACGCATTTTGCCGACCTTGGCGAACGCGCATTTGCCTCCCTGACCGAAAAGGAAATCGAGGACATGCGGGAGATCATCCGGCAGCTCGTCCGCAAAATGAAGGACATGATGTCCCGACGTTACGCGGCCCGGAAAAAGGGGGTGCTGGATATCAAAAAGACCCTGCGCCATGCCGGCCGTTTTCGGGGCATCCCCATGGAAATAAAATACCGGGACCGGCCGCTGCGCAAGACCAAAATCGTGGCCCTCTGCGATGTGTCCGGATCGGTCTGGTCCGCGGCCCGGTTCATGCTCAACATGATCTATTCCATGCAGGACTGCTTTTCCGACGTTAAAAGCTTCGCCTTTGTCTGCGGCCCCACCAATATAACGGATATTTTTGAAAAGAACGAGGTCAACCGGGCCATTGAAAAGGTCCTGACCGACACGGAGATCAATTTCAACGCCTTGACGGATTACGGCGAAATGTTTTACCAGTTCCACCGTGACCACATCAACCTGCTGACCCGGAAAACCACCCTGATCATCGTGGGCGACGGCCGCTCCAATTATCACAACCCGCGGGAAAAACTTTTAGAGGAACTCAGGACCAAATGCCGGCGGGTGATCTGGCTTAACCCGGAACCCGAAGCGTTCTGGGGCACCGGGGACAGCGAGATGAACACCTACAAGGCCTACTGCCACGAAGTACGCCCCTGCCGGAATCTCAACCAGCTCATTGATTTCATCGAAGACCTTGTGTTATAAATATTTGTTATGGAAACCATAAAAAACAGCGCCCGACTCATT
>CAYZXZ010000141.1:0-7442 GCA_964481615.1 uncultured Desulfobacteraceae bacterium
AACGTGGTGGGCCGTCTGGAATCGTCCTGGCGTCCGGCCAGCGCCGAGGAAGGGTTCGAGATTGTACGGCGGCGGCTGTTTGAGCCCCTGGCGGGCGTAGATTCTTTTAAAAAACGAGACGTGACGGCCCGGGCCTTTGCCGATCTTTACCGAGCCCAGAGCGCAGAGTTCCCGCCGGAATGCCGCACCAGCGATTATGAAAAGCGGATTCAGGCCGCCTTTCCCATTCATCCGGAGATCTTTGACCGGCTGTATGCTGACTGGTCCACCCTGGTGAAATTCCAGCGGACCCGGGGCGTGCTGCGGCTGATGGCCGCAGTGATCCACAGCCTCTGGGAAAAAGGGGACCACAGTCCCCTGATTCTGCCGTCCATGATTCCCATTGATGATCCACGGGTTCAATTCGAGCTCACGCGGTATCTGTCGGACAACTGGATTCCCATTATTGAAAAGGACGTGGACGGACCCAACTCATTGCCTTTAAAAATCGACGGTGAACAGCCGAACCTGGGCAAGCTCTCGGCAGCCCGGCGGGTAGCCCGGACGATTTATCTTGGGTCGGCCCCTACTACGGCGGCAGCCCATCGGGGGCTTGAAGACCGCCGGGTGAAACTCGGATGCGTGATGCCCGGCGAATCCCCGGCCGTGTTCGGCGATGCGCTGCGCCGATTAGCCGCGGCCGCCACCTATCTCTACCAGGACGGCCCCCGACTCTGGTATTCCACACAACCCACGGTCACCAAGCTGGCCGAAGACCGGGCCGAACAGCTCAAGCGCGATCCCGACAAAGCGGCCATGGAACTGGACCGGAGATTGCGGGCCAACTTGAAAACCATGGGCGATTTTGAGCGGATTCATCCCCTGCCGCGATCCAGTGCGGATATTCCCGATGACCGGGATGCGCGGCTGGTGGTGCTCTCCGCCGATCATCCCTACAGCAAGGAGCCCGATAACCCGGCTGCGACCGCCATCCGGGAGATTCTGGGAAAACGGGGCAATACCCCGCGCCTGCATCAGAACACCCTGGTGTTTCTGGCCGCCGACCGGGTGCGGCTTCAGGACCTGGATGAGGCCCTGCGCCGCTATCTGGCATGGGAATCGATCCTGTGTGAAAAAGACGCCTTGAATCTTGATCCCCACCAGGTCCGGCAAGCGGAAACCCAGATGAAGACCGCAGATTCAACGGTGACGGCCCGCCTGCCCGAAACCTACCAGTGGCTGCTGGTTCCGGGACAGTCCATTCCGGGTTCCCCGCCTGTCATTGAACCCTTTCGTCTTTCCGGAAGTGACGCACTGGCGGTTAGGGCCAGTAAAAAATTGCGTAATGATGACCTGATGGTGACGGCGCTCGGCGCGACCATCCTGCGAAAATACCTGGATGATATCCCCCTGTGGCGGGGCGATCATGTGGTCATCGACCAGCTCGTTGAGGATTTTGCGCGGTATTTTTATCTCCCGCGTCTGGCAGGGCCGGATGTTCTATTGCGGGCCGCCCGCGACGGCGTGGCCCTGATGACCTGGCAGCTTGATGCGTTTGCCTATGCGGAAAGCTATGACGCGGCGGCAGGACGATATTGCGGATTACGGGCCGGTCAAATGCTGGGAGCGCTTCCGGACAAATCCGGCCTGTTGGTTGAGGCCGGGATAGCGCGGCAGCAGATTGAACGCGAGACCGTGAAACCGGGAACTTCTGGCATTGGCATACCGGGCGGCACAATCCCTCCGGGGCAAACCGGACAGACCGGCCAAACCGGTAGCGCCATCGGCCCCTCCGGTGATCCCTTGTCCGGCCATGATCCGGACATCGGCGGAACCACCCGATACCCCGGCATTGAACCCCCTCGACCCAGGCGTTACCACGGGACCGTGAAACTTGATGCCACCCGGGCCGGACGGGACGCCGGTCGCATTGTCGAGGAAGTCATCGCCCACCTGACGGGCCAGAAGGACGCCGAAGTCACCATCACCCTTGAAATCGATGCACTGCTCCCGGACGGCGCCTCGGAACAGACCGTCCGCACCGTCACCGAAAACTGCCGCACCCTGAAATTCACCACACATGGGTTCGAAAATGATTAGCGTTGTAAAAAGCAAGCCATCTTTGCCGTATTTGGAGTGTAGCAAAAATATTTATTTATGATATAATATGGCTTGAGATCACATTGAGTGTTATCCGGCAACAATATAAACTTAAGTTCGGCCCGGTATTCAGGGTCGGGGAGTAACAAAATGGCAACGGAAACGATCCCCCATTACTGTCGATACGGACCGTCATTGACACTAGTGTGATTATAAGCGCCATATTGTTTCCGCCGAAATTCAATAAGTATCTGTCGGAAACGCGCCGTTTGGAGTTCCTCGCGGCATTGGTCCGAGATGCTGAAGTGATCGACGTTGTTGACGTGGTAACGGACTCTCGCGACACAAAGGACAACAAATTCCTCGCCGCATGATGAATCTTTAGCGGGAAGGGACATGGAGCAGACATTTAGTAACGAAAAAAAGCGCATTTTTGAAACCTACGGCCGTCATGTGTCATCGAAGAAGGCCCGGTTTTTTCTGGATGTGGGGATCGATTTTGTTTTCGGTCGCCGGGAAGGTCCATTCGTTTGGGATATGGACGGCAAGCATCGCCTGATCAACTGTCATTCCAACGGCGGCGTTTTCAATCTGGGTCACCGGCACCCGGATATAGTGGAGGCCCTTGAGGCGGCGTTAAAGACGCTTGATATCGGAAATCATCACCTGGTGAGCCGCCAGAAGGCGGAACTGGCCGAGAAGATCACACGCCTGTGCCCTGGAGAGCTGGATTACGTGGTTTTCGGCGTCAGCGGAGGCGAAGCCATTGACACGGCCATCAAGATCGCCCGCAAGGCAACGGGTCGCCGGGGCGTGATTTCCGCTGCCGGGGCCTATCACGGGCATACCGGCCTGGCCATGGCTGCCGGAGATCCCAAATTCCGCGATCCCTTTCTTTCTTCATCATCGGATTTCCGACAGGTTCCCTTCAACGATATCAAGGCACTTACGCCCGTGATAGATGCCGATGTGGCAGCCGTGATTCTCGAGACCATCCCGGCTACTCTGGGCATGCCCATTGCCGATGACGAATATTTCAGGCAGGTCGCCGACTTGTGCCGGAAAAACGGCTCCCTTCTTATTATCGACGAGGTGCAGACCGGACTGGGCCGCACGGGCCGATTCTGGGGCATCGAGCACTATAACACCGTGCCGGACATCATGGTTTCGGCCAAGGGACTTGGCGGTGGACTCTATCCCGTAACCGCCACTATCATCCGCCGTGATCTGGAGGCGGTTTTTCACGATGATCCGTTCATCCATATCTCAACGGCCGGGGGCGCGGACATCGGGTGCGTGGTGGCGCTTAAAGTTCTGGAAATCTCATCGGCCAAACCGTTTCTGAATCATGTCACGGCCCTTTCCGGTATTTTTTCCGAAGGCATGGCCGGACTGATGGGAAAATATCCCGGCCTGCTGACGGCATTTCTGAGAAAGGGCCTTATGTGCGGCATTAAAACCACCCGCGCTGACATCGGGCCGATTCTGTCAAAGACCTGTTATGATGCCGGTCTGCTTTGTATCTATGCCGCGCACGATCCATCTGTCCTGCAGTTTCTGCCGTCTTTGATCATCGAAGCGGATCTGGCCCGCGAAATTCTCGAGCGTCTGGACCAGGCCTTTGCATCAACTTCAGAATTTATGGGAATTTAGCGTATTTGATCTGATCCCTGTATGATTTTTATGGTTTCATCAAAAATAAAATTACATGAACAATGGCTATGGCGATAATTTTTTAAGAAGATCACGCAGTGAACATCGATATTTCAGTACTTCAGGCCTTTGAGGATCAGTTGGATCCGGCATTCCCGGATCGCAGCCCCATTTCGCCGGAAATTCTGGGTTACGGGGAAATATCGGCCACATTCGCCATACAGGAGATGCCCGGCATCGCGTTCAAGCGCATGCCTCCCTTTGAGCAGCCCGCGCAGGTCATGGCGTACCGGAACGTTCTGGATCAATACCATGACCTGCTGACCCGATCGTGCAATATCCAGGTTTCCCCCTATCGCATTTTTGATCTGACCAATCGTCACAACGAACATATCGTTTATGTTGCCCAGCCCCTGCTTCCCCGGCAATCCATCGGCAATGCCATCCTCTCAAACGGAGATGCCCGTGCGATGGAACGCATGGTTAGCGGCATCATGCGCCATCTGCTTGACCTGCGCCGGTTCAATATTGAAAACAGGCCGCATCTGCATGTCGCCATTGACGGTCAGATTTCCAACTGGAGTTTTACCGACCCGGAAACCAAAAGGATCGGGGCCGGGATTAAAGCCACTTATTTTGACATCACCACGCCCCTGTTTCGCATCAATGGCATCGAACAGCTTGATACTGAAATTTTCCTTAAAAGCTGTCCGTCCCCCCTGGTCTGGCTTGTGCGGTGGCAGTTTCTTGGTGAGGTCGTGGACCGGTATTATGATGTGCGACAGGTCCTGACGGACCTTGTGGCCAATTTCTACAAGGAGGGCAGGGCTGATCTCATTGATCCGGCCCTGTCCCTGATCAATGAAATGATTCGGGAAAAGGGGATCAGCGAAGAGATTTCAGAGCTTAAACGTCCGGAGATCGATCGTTATTACAAAAACGACGCCTTTATCTGGATCGTTTTTCTTGCGTTACGGCGAATGGATCGATTCGTGAAAACCAAAATATTATCGAAACGGTATAATTTCATTCTGCCCGGAAAGATCCGGCGATAACGGTTTTTTGTTTGATTGTTTACAAGAAGAGGGGATTTTATGTGTGATACAATGGTCATCCGTCATGGGGATGCCGTCTATTTCGCCAAGAACAGCGACCGGGAACCAGGAGAGGCGCAACTGGTGGTGCGGATACCGGCGGAGACGCTCGAACCAAGTCAGCGACTGAAAACCACTTATATTGAAATCGACCACGTTCCCCGTCGAAACGGGTTGATCCTGAGCAAGCCCTTCTGGATCTGGGGGGCGGAAATGGGCGCCAATGAGCATGGCGTGGTCATCGGTAATGAAGCGGTCTTCACCCGACTGGTGGATGACGCTGAAGGCCTGATCGGCATGGATCTGCTCCGTTTGGGACTGGAACGCGGCAACAGCGCCGATGAGGCCCTGCAGGTGATCACCGGACTGCTGGAGCTTCACGGTCAGGGCGGACCCTGCGGATTCCGGGACAAACGCCTGCACTATGACAACAGTTTTATCATTGCCGATACCCGCCGGATCTGGATTCTGGAAACCGCCGGCCGCCACTGGGTCGCAAAAAGAGTCGAAAGCTTCGCGTCCATATCCAATTGCCTGACCGTCGGAACGGACTATGATATTTGTTCGGATGGCCTTGAGAATTTCGCCCGGAAAAAGGGCTTGTTTTCCGGAAACGGTCGGCTTGATTTCAAGAAAACGTTTGATACCCGGCTGGTGCCGTATTTTGGAGGGGCCGCTGGACGCCTTGCCGCGAGCCGGGCGTGCATGAGCCGTTTTTCCGGGCAGGGCGAGATGACCGTGGCCCACATGATGGAAATGCTGCGCAGCCACGTCGACGGCCATATCGAACCGCGTACCGGCTCCAACCGCGATGTGTGCATGCATGCTGGCGGTTTTATCCGCCGGAGCCAGACCTGCGGCTCCATGGTGTCGAGGCTTTCAGACGACGGGGCTCTTCATTTTTTCACCGGCACGTCGACGCCCTGTCTTTCGGTGTTCAAACCCGTCTCATTTGACATGGATATAGATTTCAGCGTGCTCAACCCGGACGGTGAAACCGTTGACGGTTCCGTGTGGCGGCGACATGAGCATGTCCACCGCCGAGCCCTTTTCAGCGAGGAAATGCGGATTCGTTTGCGCCAATCCATTCATGAGACCGAAACCCGCATGCTGGCGGCTCTGACAGCTTCAAATGCCGTCGTGACCCCATCTATGCTGGCAGAGGCCGACCAGATCGCAGCCGAGGCCCAGGCGCAATGGTGTCTGGAGTTCGGCAGGCTGCCGTTAGCCTGTCCGCCGTTTAGTCCCTATGGCATCTACTGGAAGCGCATGAACCGGCTGGACGGTTTTGAGTGACCCGCTGTCATCCCAGATCCGTGGAGACAACAATCCAGCCCTCGTTGTGCACAATATCTCTTTTCTTCGGGTATCGAGTCCAGGATGAAAGTCCGCGCCGGATGTACCCTAAACGCAGTGATCCGGCCACATGGTCTGAGGAATACCGTTTAAATCAATGGTTTCAAAGGGCTGTTTGCCTTACAGGCTGCCTCAGTAGAAAACCAATCATCAAATTCTTCGTGAGCGTTTTCAGGAAATGTGGCGTGCTTTTAGCTAAATTTTCTGAAAGCATCGCAAACCCCGCCACGCATCGATCATTTCCAGGTCCGCGGCCAGATCACGGCCCCTGGTGGTCAGGTAATTGCCGATCATCAGGCCGTTTGCGCCGGCCGGAAACACCCAGGACTGAAAATCCTTCAGTGTCGGTTCTCGACCGCCGCAGATGGTGATGTCGGCCGCAGGATGGATGAACCGGAAAAGGGCGATGCTTTTGAGGGCTTCTAGAGGCGGAAGCAGCGGGCGATGGGCCAGTTTCGTGCCGGGAATGGGATTGAGAAAATTGATGGGTATTCTTTTGACATTGAGGGATTTGAGGGTAAAGGCCATTTCCACCCGCTGCTGCCATGATTCGCCCATGCCCATGATCCCGCCGGAGCATACGTTCAGCCCGGCTGCCGCCGCCGTCTTCAGGGTATCGATATCTTCGTCGTAGTCGTGGGTGGTGCAGATTTCAGGAAAAAAGCTTCGGGCCGTCTCCAGATTGTGATGATACCGGGTGACGCCGCTCTGTCGGAGTTTTTCCGCCTGGCGGTCCGTGATCATTCCCAGGGAGCAGCAGACCGCCAGCCTTGTCTTTGACCGGATATCGGCTGCCGTGTCGCTGATGATGTCGATTTCGTCATCGTTGAGGCGCGGCCCGCTGGTGACCATTGAAAAATGCGTGGCATTGATGCGGTCCATTTCCAGTGCCCGGGCCAGCATTTCGGCTTTACTCAGGAGCGGGTAGGTCGATATACCGGTGGCGTGCCGGGCGGACTGGGCGCAGAACGCGCAATCCTGTGAGCAGCGGCCGGATTTGGCGTTGATGATGGTGCAGGTGAAAAAATCGTTTGCGGCACACGTCGCGGTTATGGCATGGGCGCAGGACAGAAGCTCGGGGAGGTCCGTTTCCGGGAGCTTTGCCAGGCGCAAGGCCGCTTCTTCGGACGCACCCGTCTTCGGGTCGGCGATAATGCTTTCGGTCAGGTTAACAATGAACGGATTCGGCATGGCCGTTTTCCTTTATCCATAAATATTCTGTATCACAAAATATGCTGTATCACCCGGCAGCGTTCTGGA
>CAYZXZ010000142.1:0-7407 GCA_964481615.1 uncultured Desulfobacteraceae bacterium
CATAGACAAAAATTGTCAAGGCAAAAGCCGCGGACCCGGCTCAGCCGGAGGCTTTCCGGGGAAGCATTTGACAATCCCTGCTTTATTGCGATATTGACGGGGATAATAACCCGGTCCCCGAAAATGATAATATTTGTTAAAATTTTGCAGAAATCGCTATTGGTTGCGCTGCAAACATCCGACCGGCAAAACGTTTCCCGCTGAAAAAAAATCATGCCGCTTTCTTCCATTAAAAAAGGAATCCTCCTCATCGCAGCACTGATGGGGCTCGCTTTTTTCGCATGGCCATTTTTCATCGGGCCGCCGGAACCGCGCCACGCCGGCACTGACGCGCCGGCAGTGTCCCCCTGCCCCGTTCGGGAGCCGGGTTTGTCTTTTCCGGTCGTCAGTATCCGAAAAAACTGGTGGGAGTCCACCGGCACCATCTACTACGGAATCCCGTCCCGGATCCTTTTCCATCTTGGAAATAATCCGCCGAACAGACCCGAATCAGTGGCGCAGAGCGCCTGGACCGAACTTGATCGGATCGGCGGCATCTTTAATCCATTTGATCCATGTTCGGACCTGTCGATATTCAATGAAACGAACCTCCCGGACCGGATACCTGTTGCCGAGGATATCATGAACGTCCTGTCCGTCTCCCGGCAACTGTGGCTGGAAAGCAACGGTTTTTTCGACCCAACAGCGTGGCGGATCAAACAACTGTGGCTGGATGCGGAAAAAAACCAGTCATTTCCAAAAGAAATCGACATCGCCGCGGTACTGGCGTCAACCGGATTCGACAAAATCGACACGGACGGCCCGTCAGGCCGCACCATAGGCAAGATAGACCCAAAGGTCACCCTTGACTTCGGCGGGATCGTAAAAGGATATGCCGCAGACCGGGTGCGCCGCATCCTGGAAGAAGCCGGGGTAACGGCGGGCCTGATCCAGCTCGGCGGCGAAATATCGGCCTTCGGCGACAACGATGGGAATCCCTGGCGCATCGGAATTCAACATCCGACGGACATGAGCGAAATATACGGGGTTCTTTCTCACCACGGCCATATCCGCGTCTCCACCAGCGGTAACTACCAACAGCCTTTGCACATCAGGGACCAGACATTTTATCATATTTTCAACCCAAAAACCGGCCACCCGGTAACCGATGAGATCCTGGGCGTAACAACGGCGGATTTTTCAGGGCGCGTTTCGAGCGCGGCACTGGACGGGGCGGCCACGGCCATCACGGTGATGGGACGCACCGCAGGCCTCGCCTTTGCGCAACAACTCGGCATGGAAGCCATGATTCTTTACAAAACCGCCGAAGGATCCATCGGCGAACATTGTACTCCCGGTTTCTCAAAATATTATCAGAGATAAACCCTCATGGCACGGAACGTTTTTTAAAAAAATCGCAAACAGAATGCGCCATTGATGCGACGTCACGGTCGAAAAATTAAAAGACAAAAATCCTTTATCAGGAAACAGGTTTATGGTATGGATGCTCTGCGGATGAATTTGCAGTATCATTTAAACTGCATGGCCGGTTATCACCAAAAAGCACCGCTTGGGCCGCAATACGCATGATAGTTTCAGGAAAAGCCTTTTTGGCGATCTCATCATGCATGATTTTTCGCATCAGGAGCGGGATATGAATCATCAGGACTGGGACTGGCAGGCCGGCAAAAAAATAATTGCGGACCTCGGGGACTGGAAACAAAGATTCGGAGATTTATGGGAACTCTGCGCAAGCCCGGACGGCGAAACCGCCGCGGCCATCGTCGCCTCCGGGGATGGGGCATTTTCGATCTGTGAAAACGGCGAACTGTGGGATACACCTTATGATAAAATCCGGCACCTTCGGTTCGGCGGCGGCCGGCGGCCTTCAGCCCTGGTTTCTGCGGACGGCGTGTGGACCGTGGCCGTCGGCGGCGTGTCATGGGACAACTGGTTTGAATTCGTCTGGAACCCGCTTTTCATCCGTGACAACGGCATATGCGCGGCAGCCCGCAATGGGCAGTCCTATATGGCCGTATTAAACGATATCCCCTGGGAAAACGGTTTCAACACTCTTGCGCATTTAACGACCGATAAGAACGGAAACCATACGGCGGCCGTGGTTCAAACGGTGGTATTCAGCGAGGGTGATATCATCTTCTTTCAGAAGGGGTGCTATTCCGTTGCGGTAAACGGCATTTCCTGGCCGAACAATTATCTTAATGCATGGGAACCGACCTTCTGCCATCAAGGCCGGCGCGTGGCGGCCGAAGTCCGAAAAACCCTCTACGATTATACCATCACCGTGGATGGGGTGGACTGGGATCAGCGGTTCGCATCGGTATGGAAACCTGTTTTCCATCCTTCAGACGACTCCGTCACCGCTCCCGTGCGGGTGGCCGACGGATGGACCCTTGCCAGAAACGGCCATCTTTTCTGGGACGAAAGGTTCATTCAGCTATGGCACCATGCGTATACCATGGATGGCGCGCGCATTGCCGCCATCGCCTGCCCGAAATTCGGGAAATGGACAATCGCCGTGGATGGGAAATGTTGGCCGATTGTGTTTTCGGACCTGGTAACGGACATGGTGATCAGCCCCGACGGAAATCGGATTGCGTGCGTCGGCAAAAGCAACGGGAAATGGCACATCGCCGTGGACGGAAAAATATGGAAAAATTCATTCGATATGGCATGGCAACCCGTATTCAGCCCGGACAGCCGTCATGTCGCAGCAAAAGTCGACCATAACGGAAGAACGGTCGTTGTCGTCAACGGCGATATGGCAAGCGATGATTTCCGCTCCGTGGAAATGCCGGTCTTCGGCCCGGACAGCGACAAGATCCTGATCAGAGGGATCGATGCCGGCGGCAGGTTCTGCCGCTTCGTGTCGCGGCTAAGCGACATTTCCAGAGCGGCATAATCCTATCAATCGGAAAAAAAATCCGGGCTCAAGGCATCAAATGAAGGGATAAGGGATATGATCTACGACATCTATTTTTTTGTGCGGGGCCCCATGGTCTGGATCGCCGGCCTGATATTTGCCATCGGCAGTATTTACCGGATCGCTTCCATGTTGCGCCTTGCCCGTAAAAAAGATCCCATGGTGTACGAATATTTCAGTTTCCATTACGCTATCCGTTCGATTGTTCACTGGATCATCCCCTTTGCCAGCGCAAACATGCGCAGACATCCGACCATGACTTTGATATCGTTTATGTTTCACATCTGCCTGATGATTTTACCCGTCTTTCTGTTCGCCCATATCATCCTGATCAAAGAATCCTGGAATATCGCCTGGCGGGTGCTGCCGGACGCGGTCTCGGATGCGATGACCATCGCCGTCCTTGCCTGCTGCGTTTTTTTTGCGGTCCGGCGGATCGTGCTGCCCGAAGTCCGTTATCTGACGACATTCAAGGATTACCTGACCCTGCTGATGGTGGCCGCCCCCTTTGCATCGGGTTTCTGGGCTTATCATCAGTTGGCCGGACATCAATGGGCTCTGATTCTGCACATGCTCTCAGGTGAAATCCTGATTGCGGCCATTCCCTTCACCAAACTCAGCCATATGCTGTTCTTCCCGTTTATCAGAGGATATGCGGGGTCTGAATTCGGCGCGGTCAGGCATGCAAGAGACTGGTAAACCCAACCTCAAACCGTAAGGATGATGCGAGTGAAGAATTCGGCTGCCGCAGTTGCACCAAAAATCATCGACCAGGGCATCGCCGGAGGTACTGCCGGACTGACCCGCGGACAGATCCGGCAAACCATCGAAAATCTGCTGGAGACCGAAGGCGGGGCCCGGCTCAAAGTCTATATCGAGGCATGCGCCCATTGCGGGCTCTGCAGCGAGGCCTGCCATCATTTCCTCTCGAGGGACCGGGATCCGAAATTCTCTCCGGCAGGTAAAGTCAAACAGACTGTTTCTGAAATCATCCGAAAAAAAGGGGCGGTTTCCGCTCAATTCATATCGGATGCCTGCGAAATCGCGTTCACCGAATGCAACCTCTGCCGCCGGTGCATGATGTATTGCCCTTTCGGGATCGATGTGGCCTGCCTGATGCTGATGATCCGGCGGCTCTGCCACAAGCTCGGGGTGGTTCCCCTGTATATCCAGGATACGGCCCACAGCCACGCCGCCACCATGAACCAGATGTGGGTAAAGGACGACGAATGGATCGACACCCTCATGTGGCAGGAGGAGGAAGCCCGTGATGAAATACCGAACCTGCGGATTCCCATCGGCAAGGAAGGGGCCGACATCTTCTATTCCGTGATCGGGCCGGAACCGAAATTCCGCGCGCAACTCATCTACCAGGCCGCCGTGATCATGCACGTGGCCGGCGTCGACTGGACCATGCCGGCCGAGCCCGGATGGGACAACAGCGACATGTGCATGTACACCGGTGACGTGGAAATGACCGCCCGCCTCAAAAAAGTCCATTTCGAGTCCGCCATTCGCCTAAAGACCAAGCGGATCGTCATGGGCGAATGCGGGCATGCCTTCCGTTCCGTCCATGACGTGGGGAACCGTTTTCTCGGGTGGAAGATGCCGCCCCTGCCCGTGGTGCATGCCCTCCAATTCTACTATGAGCTGTTTAAAGACAAAAAACTCAAGGTCAAATACAAATACGACAAGCCGGTCACGCTCCATGACCCCTGCAATGTCTCCCGCGGGGCCGGACTGCATGACCTGGCCAGATACGTGGTCAATGAAACCTGCGGCAAATTCATCGAAATGACCCCCAACCGCGAGCACAATTACTGTTGCGGTGCCGGCGGCGGGGTCATCAACTGCGGCCCGCCGTTTTCCAATAAACGGGTGGTGAGCAACAGCATCAAGGCTAAACAACTGGCCGAAGCAAAGGCAAAAGGCGCCAAAACCATCATCGCGCCCTGTCATAACTGCCACGGCGGTCTTGAAGATATCGTCAAACATTATAAACTCGACATGGACATCAAGTTTTTGGGGGATATCATCTATCAGGTCATCGACAAGACCTGAAGCCCGCTTGGGCATCATTTACTCATGATGCGCATGTAAAAAACAGATCCATCACTCATGGCTTGCAACAAAGGCGACTTGACATGGCAAAAACCAAACGTCACGCATATCTGCTGATCGGCTGCTGTCTCATAGGCCTGTTTCTCATCGTCACGTTTCCGGCCTTCTGCCAGGAAATCAACGGCTTTGTCTCCGATCCCGCTTTTCACGAAAGGGGCAGGCCGCCGGTCCGGTTTCTCCATGATGATCACAATGAAACCGCTAAAATCATTGACTGTTCCGTCTGTCATCATGTTTATGCGGACGGAAAAAAGGTCGAGGGGGACATGTCGGTGGGAATGGCCTGCTCTGAATGCCATGATTCCGGAAAAGATGGCACCAACCTGGACCTGATCCGGATCTATCACCTTCAGTGCCGGGGATGCCACATCCGCGAGAAGGCGGGCCCCATCACCTGCGGCGAGTGCCATCAGAAATAGAAAAACACTGTCCGTCCGATAACATCCGTTGGAAATGACAACGCCGGCGGCCGCATCAGGCGACCGCCGGCGTTGTCATTTCCGGTTGTGCAAAACCCCTTTCCCGACCGGGGCGTCAGTAACGCGCGGGGGCTTTACCTAATCGTTTTTCAGTGTTGAGATAAAACAGGTGCTGCCGCTTTTTTTGCCCTTCTTCTTGATGACGATAATATCAACCGTATCCATAGCAACATAACCGCCGACATATTTCACGGTGAGCTTAAAGGTCAAGGTCGTCAGGTCATCAGTAGCGCTGGGTGCCGTGAATTCAGGGGCCCATGCCTTGACATCGGACAACGTCACCGTCGGACTGCTATCGATCTGTTCCCAGTAATGTTCCGTAATCGTGTAAGTCAAATCAGATAATGCGGATCCGCCGAGAAAAATTATATCTCCCTCATAAACGTATTGATCCTCCCCGGCATCGGCTACTGGCGGGGCCTTTCCCGAACTCACCCCGATTTTGACCATATCCGAATCGATCAGGCCGGTATCGTCGGTTACCGTCAACTGGAAAATCAGCGCTATCTGGCCCTCTTCCACATCCGGCGCCGTAAAGCTTGCCGTCGCGGTTTTTTTTCCGATCAGATCAACTGCCGGATCATTGACCTGAACCCACTGGTAGCTCACAATCTCTCCGTCCAGATCAAAGGAGCCGGAACCGTCCATGGTCACCTTGCCACCTTCATAGGCCACCTGGCTCCGTCCCGCGTCCGCAAACGGCGGTTCACCGACATCGGTTACGGCAATGACAACGCGGTCGGTACCTGACCCGCCCTTATTGTCCCGGACCGTCAGTTCGAAGGTCAGCGCCACCGATGCGCCGGTTACCATCGGGGCTGTAAACGCCGCCCGGGCCGGCGGCTGCATCACCAGGTCAACTGTCCGGCCGTCGACCTGCCGCCATTCGTAAAACAACTGATCCCCGTCGGGATCAGTTGAACCAAAGCCGTTCAGAGTTACGCGGGCGGTTTCCCTCACGGTCTGATCCGTCCCTGCATTGGCCACGGGCGGCAGGTTGCCGATTTTCACCGTAATGCTGACCTCATCGGTATCCGATTGGCCCCCATTATCCGTGACGGTAAGTTCAAACACCAGTTCCAGCGGATCGCTTTCAGCCAGGGGCGCCGTAAATCGCGCCACCGATGTAGAGGCGCCGGTCAGCGTAACCTCGGGCCCGCTCTTCTGAACCCATCGATAAGTGCTGATGCCATCATCCGGGTCCGTGGAATCCCGGCCGTCCAGGACGCCCTCGGCTCCGCTGTCGATCTCCTGGTCGCCGCCGGCGTCCGCCACCGGCGGCCTGTTGTCCCAGGTCACCTGCACCACAACGCTGTCAATGTCCTTTCTGCCCTGGGCATTGGTAGCGGTCAGATGGAAAAGCAGGATTTCGCCGCCTTCCTGAACATACGGCGCCCTGACAGTGGGCTGGGCCGCGGTGGGATTGGTGATGGTCGCCCTGGTACCCTTATACTGAGTCCACAAATAGCTCGGGGAAACGGTGTTGCCCGGATTCACGGAACCGGAGCCATCTAGGGTGAAAGTCTGATTTTCACTGACCGTCCGGTCGGCGCCGGCATGAGCCATTGGCGGAAAATCGCAGTCGTCGCACTCATACGAGCAGGACACGGTTTCTCCGCCCGCGGCAATCCAGGCATCCAGGCCCCCGGTCAGGTAATAGACCGAGGAAAACCCATAGGCTGCCAGGAATTCGGCCGCAGTTTGGCCGAATGTGTTTTTCTGGTCATAGACCAGGATGTCGCTGGTTTTATAAGGGGTCAGGCCGATGCCCATATAGTTGAGCGATCCAAAATTGCTTTCCCATGCGCTGTTTCGAGCGCAAAGGATATGCTCCCGCCGATAATCATCCGGATCACTGGCATCCACGACGATCAACCCGACCCT
>CAYZXZ010000143.1:0-7242 GCA_964481615.1 uncultured Desulfobacteraceae bacterium
GGAATGTATTTATTGCACTATTTAATGTTAAAATATTTATGGCCTGATTAGTAAAGCCGAGATTAAAAATTCGCTACGAACGATTTGCGAGGCAGGGCCCTACAAATCCGGTCATATTTGTCTGGACATTTGATATTTAGATGCGAACAGGAAAAGGGTATTTGTTTGTTCAACTCCAATCCTTCATGTTTGCCAAAGTTCTTGACAACGGGACCACATAGAAAAATGACTTTTTACGCGTCACCATGCCTTACGGCGGTTTCTATCAGGAGATTGAATTTTTCGATCTTGGATTGAAGGGTCGGCCGGCTCATACCGAGCATTTTAGCGGCCCGGCTCCGGTTACCGCCGCACAGGTTCATCGCCTCGCTGATCACAAGGCTTCCGAACCGGTCCATCAGGTAATTGAATTGATCTTCCCGCGCCTCCGACTTTAACATGTCCCTGATCCACTTCCTTCCCAGGGTCTCAATGGATTGATCTCCGCCGGGATCCGGTTTTTCGTCCTTTTCAGATATGGCTGGAATGATGTCTTCCGGCCGGACAGGATAACCGCTGTTAAAGATCAGGGCCTTTTTGACGGCATTTCCCAGTTCGCGGACATTTCCGGGCCACGCCCGGCCTTTGACGAATTGCATGGCTTCCTCAGTCATGCCCGGATTATCCATTTGCATCTCCAGGGAATAGACAGAAAGGAAATAATCGCAGAGTAAAGGAATATCCTCCCGACGATCCCGCAGGGGCGGCAGCGTCACGGTGACCACTTTCAGGCGGTAATAGAGGTCCTCCCTGAACCGATCCATCTCAATGGCTTTTTCCAGGTTCCGGTTGGTTGCCGCGATGATCCGGACATCCACGGGAATCAGCCGCGCGCCGCCAAGCCGCTCGATGCTTTTTTCCTGCAGGAGCCTCAAGATCTTGGCCTGGATGGAAAGGGGCATATCACCGATTTCATCTAAAAACACCGTGCCGCCGTTTGCCTGTTCGATCTTTCCCAGCCGGCGGCTCCCGGCGCCGGTGAACGCGCCGCGTTCATATCCAAATAATTCACTTTCCAGCAGGGTCTCGGGAATGGCCACGCAGTTGATCACCAGAAAAGGTTTGTCGGCCCGCTCGCTGTACTGGTAAATGGCCCGGGCAACCAGTTCCTTTCCGGTGCCGGACTCGCCCCGGATCAGGACAGTGGCATCCGTGGGCGCAACCCGGCCGATGGCCTTGTAAACTTCCTGCATGGCGTCGCTTCGGCCGATGATGGCATCCGGCGGAGCCGTATCCGGACCGGCATCCATTTCCACCCGGGAGCGCATGAGTCGGCCTGCTTCCAAGGCATTGCGGATCATGACCAGGATATTGGCAATGTCAAAGGGTTTCAAAATATAGTCAAAGGCGCCCAGCTTGGTGGCCCGGATGGCTGTTTCCGTAGTGCCGAAAGCCGTCATGATGATCACAGGAAGCTTGGCGTCGATTTTCCGGATGGCTTCAAAGGCTTCAAGCCCGCTGATGCCGGGCATCCGCACATCCATGATCACCAGGTCAGGAATCTGTTGACGCACCGCTTCCAGGCTCGCTTCTCCGGTGGGCGCGGTCCGGATGTCATACCCCTCTTCCATGAGCAGTTTGGCGAAACTGGTTCGCAACTGATCATCATCATCAACGATAAGTATGATGCTCATATGGATTCCTCCATGGGCACCGGAATGGTTATGACAAATGTCGTTCCGTAGCCCTGACGGGATTGCAGCGTCAATTTTCCGCCGTGCTCCTCGATGATCCGGACCGCGATGAACAATCCAAGGCCCGTGCCATCAGGCTTGGTGGTTTCAAAAGGCTGCATGGCCCTAGCCTGCAACTCTTCGGACATGCCCGGACCGTTGTCGCTGAACCGGATCAGTACGGCCCGGCCGATGTTTTCCACCGGTGCCTCATCGGCCCGGATCACAATCTCTCCCCCGTTTCCCATGGCCTCGCAGGCATTGACCATCAGATTGACAAAGACTTCCTTGAGCAGTTCCGGATCACCCTCTACAAGGGGAAGCCCCCGCGCCAGGCTTTTTTGAACCGCAACCGAATGCAGCTCCAGCCGGTATGCCAGCAGGTCAATGGTCATATCAATTACTGCGGCGACGTCCACCTTTTGTTTTTTCAGCTTGTGGGGTCGGGAAAACTCCAGAAAATTACGGACAATATTATCCAGGCGCCGCATTTCCTCGGCCACCACATCGAAATCCTCTCTTTGCACATCGGTGAACTCAAGATTGCGTTTGAGGGAAAAAAGCCGCATGTTGATGGATGTCATGGGATTTCGAATGCTGTGGGCGACCTCCGTGGCCAGATTGCCCACCAGGGCCATTTTTTCCGAATTCATCAGCAGTTGCTTGCTCTGGTGCAGTTCCGTCCGGGTCCGGTCCATGTCCTCGATCAGACCGGAAATCTGGCTGCTGAGCAATCGCGCATCACCGCCTGTTTTTTCGCCGGCATTCCCCTTATTGTGGGAGGCTTTGCGGGAAAGGCGGCGGATAGGAATCAGTACCTGGGAAAACAGGATAAAAACCAACAGCCCGCTCAAGGTTACGCTGACCGCCATCAACACGACAACCACGGCCATGGTCGTCCGGACCTGATCTCGGGTTTCGCTCAGTGATTGCAAAATCTTTTCTTCGTAATTCCGACGGAACATCTTACAATCTTCCGCCAGTTGAAAAAATTTTTCCCTGACCGCCCAATGCAGCTTTTCACCAGCATCACGGTCGCCGCTTTCATAGAGTTCAATAACCCGGTCTTTACCCCGGACATAATCGGTAAATTCCTTCTGAATCTGCTCCAGCAGAGCCGTCATTTCTTCGGAAAGGACCAAACCTTTGGCACGCTTGAGCAAATTGTCAAAAGCCATGCGGTGAATGGCCAGCTCATTGAGCCAACTGGGATTTCCGTCGAGAAAATAATAGGTCGCAAAACCCTTCTGGTTGGCCAGCTCCGTCTCGATTTCCCTAGCCACTTGCAAGGCGGCCACATCCACCGTGACAAACCGGTTCATAATGCCTTCAAACCGGTAGGCGTGCCATATGGCGCCGGTCCCGATCCCCAGGATGACCGCCACCAGCATTCCCAGAATAATGAAAATGCGACCAGGAAGCCCCATTGTTTTCCACCAGTTCATGGCCCTGATCCTGTTTTTGCCGTTTTCATTAAAAACGTTTACATCCCGCCCGGCGATATGATTGCAGAGCGCAACCTCAACAATTTTGCCTTCCTATTTTACCAGCAGCATCGGAAATCTCACAGAAAAAAATGATGGGATCGTAAAAAGTCTGACTCTGGACGCTTCATCAATCTTCATCCCTGCTGGATATCAATAAATCCGGGTCCGGCATATTCAGGGTCCGGATAGACGTAAAAACCCCGGCCGGTTTTGACGCCCAGGTCGCCCTTATCCACGTATGGCTTCATGAACTCGGCATTGGCGATCTGCTGCGGTTCTTTTAAAATTTTTGCCCAGTAGTCCGTGATCTTCCAGACCGTGTCCAGGCCGATGCTGTCCATGATGCCGAACGGACCGACCGTGGTGTGCATCACCCCCATCCAGGACCGGTCGATGTCTTCCACGGACGCCACATTATTAGCGGCAAGGGTCTGGGCGGATTTAAACAGCTCCATGAGCATGGCGTTGAACACGTATCCGAAATTCTCCTTTTTGAGCATGATGGGAATCTGTTTGATGCCCAGGGCAAAAGCTTTTATGGTTTCCACAGTTTCCGGGGAAGTCCTGGGATGGGGCATGATGTCGACGATACGGGATATCCGGGTGTCATGGAAATGAAACGCCGCGAACCGATCCGGCCGGCCCGTGGCATCGGCAAACATGGACGGTATCAGCGATGAGGTGTTGGTCGTAAAAATGGTGTGGGGCGGACACACTTTGTTGAACGTGGCAAATACCTGGCCTTTCAGCTCCGGATCTTCGGGCACGGACTCGCTGACAAAATCCGCGTTTCCGCCCGCTTCCGCCGGATCGGTCGATGTCCGGATCCGCAGCAATGCCTCCCCGGCTTTTTCAGGCGTCAGTCGCTTGCCTTGAATATAGGTTTTGGCCAACTTACCCATACGGTCAACGGCTTTTTCCAGCATATCCGAGTTGATATCATACATCACCACGTCGAACCCGCACGCGGCGCACTGAAATCCGATCTGCTGGCCCATATTACCGGACCCGATAATCAATACCGTTTTGATGTCATCGATGTTCATGCCGTCCCTCCAGTTGATTTTAATGCGGTTATTCGTTCTTTTTTATAAAAATACCAATTATATAAAAAATAATGACAAGTCAATTCAAAAAAACGAGCGTTCGCTCTATTTTTATTTCTGATCCCGCCGCCAGCGGATTTTAGCATCCTTGCATAAACTTGTTGGTTGTAAAAAGGCCATTGCGTAAGCGATTGAACATTTTCACGACACCGGGAAAACCCTTGCGGAAACAGGGGCATAAGTGATACATGTTGGTCCATGGAAAGCAAATCAAACATGAAAACCGGAATCACAGCCGATCGTGTCAACGAACTGGCCACAGACCTGATCGAAAAAAGCCGTACCCTGACCCTGGCCACGGCCGTCGGCGAAGGCCCCTGGGCCGCGCCGGTCTATTACGTGACCGGTAAATCCGGGTTCTATTTTTTTTCCAGCCCCGGGTCCCGGCACATCCGGGAAGCCCTTGCCACAGGGCGGGCCGCAGGGTCCATTTACGCGGAATCAGACACATGGAAGAACCTCCGGGGTCTGCAGATGACGGGAGTCGTTACAGCCGTCAGGGCGGGCACGCGGGCCGCGGCGATCATAGCCGCCTATCTGGCCCGGTTTCCCTTTGTCAAGGGAATGACCGGTGCCGCGGTCCGCATGAGCCCGGCCGAATTCTTCAAAATGTTTTATGTCAAACTCTATGCCTTCCGGCCCGAGATAATCCTTTACATGGACAACAGCATCGCCTTCGGGTTTCGGCAGCCCGTATCTCCGAAAGATCTATTGCCATGACCTATGCAAGCACGGCTGACCTTGTCGCTGACCTTGAAAAACAAAATGCCCTGGTGCACGTTTCCAGCGAAGTTGATCCGGACCTGGAAATGGCGGAAATCCATCGCCGGGTACATGCGGCCGGCGGTCCGGCGATTCTGTTCGAGAAGGTCAAGGGCAGCCCGTTTCCGGCGGTATCGAATCTGTACGGAACCCTTGACCGGGCGCGGTTTATTTTCCGGCATACCATAGACCGGATGCAACGCCTGATCCGTCTGGCCGCCGATCCCCGCATGTTTTTGAAATCTCCATTCGCATACGCTGATCTGCCCCGCACCCTCTGGCACATGCTGCCGAAAAAAGTGATATCCGGTCCGGTGACGGCCGGGCGGACACGCATCGGCATGCTGCCCCAGATCCGCTGCTGGCCGGATGACGGCGGGGCTTTTATCCTTCTGCCCCAGGTCTATACCGAGGACCCGGGCCGGCCGAGCGTTTTTCGATCCAATCTCGGCATGTACCGGATTCAGCTTTCGGGCAACGAATACGCGCCGGACAGGGAGATCGGGCTTCACTATCAGATCCGGCGCGACATTGCCGGTCATCATGCCGCTGCCATCACAAAAAAGGCGCCGCTGCGGGTCAGTATTTTTGTTGGCGGACCGCCGGCCCACACCTTTGCCGCCGTCATGCCGCTGCCCGAAGGTATGCCCGAAGCGACCTTTGCCGGAGGCCTTGCCGGTCGCCGGTTCCGTTTTATAAGGGAAAACGGATGGGTGCTTTCCGCGGACGCGGATTTCTGCATCACCGGAAGGGTGTTTGAAGGAGAGACCCGGCCTGAAGGCCCTTTCGGCGACCACCTGGGATATTACAGCCTGACGCATCCGTTTCCGGTGATCCATGTGGATGCGGTTTATCACCGACCGAACGCCGTCTGGCCCTTTACCGTTGTTGGCCGCCCCCCCCAGGAGGATTCCGTATTCGGCAAACTGATCCATGAGATCATCGGCCCCATGGTTCCCCGCTCGGTGCCAGGGTTGACGGCCCTGCACGCCGTTGACGCGGCCGGGGTCCACCCGCTGCTGCTGGCCGTCGGGCACGAACGCTTTGTGCCCTGGCAGCCGCGCCGCCCCCGGGAACTACTCAAAACCGCCAATGCGGTCCTGGGTTTCGGGGCCTGCGCCCTGGCCAAATACCTGATCATCGCGGCCTACGAGGATCGCCCGACCCTTGACATCCATGATGTCGCCGATTTTTTTCGGCATGTACTGGAACGGGTCGACTGGAAAACCGATCTGCATTTTCAAACCGAAACCACCATGGACACGCTCGATTATTCCGGAACCGGTATCAATGAAGGCTCGAAAGTCGTCATTGCAGCGGCAGGACCGCCCGTCCGGACCCTGATGACCGAAACACCGAAGGATCTAAAGCTCCCCGAAAAATTCAAAGATCCGGCCATGGCCCTGCCCGGAATCCTGGCGGTCACCGGCCCGGCATTTACCGATATGGCGGCCGCGGAAAAACAGATGGCCCGCCTTGCGGATCGGCTCGGGATGCTTGCATCAACAGACTCTCTGCCGATGGTGCTTGTGGTGGATGATGCCGCATTTACCGCAAGGCATATCAACAATTTTCTCTGGATCACCTTTACCCGCTCCAATCCATCCCATGATATTTACGGGGTCAACAGCACGGTCAATTATAAACACTGGGGATGCGAGTGCCCCCTGATCATCGATGCCCGCCTGAAGCCGCACCATGCCCCACCCCTGACGGAAGATTCCAGAACAACAAAAAAGGTGGATGAGCTGGGGAAAAAGGGGGGATGTCTTTACGGCATCATCTGAATTCATAAAACAGGGCGGCGCCGACATGATGCCGACGCCGCCCCGTTGTGGAAGTAAATCCAGCGCTCGCCTGTTGAGCCCATCATAATCTTTTGTGCTGAACCGTTCAAGAAAAAATCGCGGCGATGTTATCAATAAGCTTCTTGAAATCCACATCAAAAGAAATTATCATTTTTATTTTTGAACCGGCTGGAGGGTTCGGTTTCACGGACGGCTGCTCGCCTCATAAAGCACCACCCTTTTCCAAATAAAAAAGCCCCTGAAAAGAGGCTCATCTATGCCGTAACCGGTAAATAAACCCCATCTTCACAGGCGTGATTTTCCATGTCATGACGGATCTTCCCCCGGTTTTGGTGCGGATTACGCATTATAATCTATTGGAATAATT
>CAYZXZ010000144.1:0-7130 GCA_964481615.1 uncultured Desulfobacteraceae bacterium
AGGCAAAAAGACACAACGCAGGACAAACCGTTTAAAAAGCCAATTGAAATGAAAGGTCAGCGACAGTGAAAATAATTTCCTGGAAAGCTCCGGTGGTCGGCATGATATTGATTGTGGCCGTCATCTATGTTCTTCCGACGTTTTTTCCCGGATGGTGGCCGCACAAGCAGATCAACCTGGGACTGGATCTCCAGGGCGGGATGCACCTTGTTCTGGAAGTCAAATCGGAAAAGGCCGTTGAAAGTACCACGGAACGTATGCGCAACGAGTTGCGGACCGCCTTCAGGGAAGCGCGGATCCGCCATCGGGGCATGGATGTCACCGGTTTATCCAAACTGTCGGTGGATGTTTTAGATGAACAGGATCTGAAAAAGATCAAATCGTTGCTGGAACAGGATTTTCCGGATCTCGAAATATTGTCCGCCGCTGAAAAGGGCGTTGGAAATTACCGGATCGATATCGCGTTTTCCCCGGAATGGGAAGATCATATCAAGAAACAGGCCGTGGACCAGGCGTTGGAGACTATCCGCAACCGGATCGATCAGTTCGGCGTGAACGAACCCGATATCCGGATCCAGGGCACCCGGCGGATCCTGGTTCAGCTTCCCGGCATCACGGATACGGACCGGGCTAAACAGCTCATCGGAAAGACCGCGCTTTTAGAGTTCAAACTGCTGGATGACACCGGCGACCTGGCTTCGGCTCTTGCCGGCAATGTTCCGCCCGGCAGTGAACTTCTTTATGAAGCCACAGATACCCAGGATACGGAAGAGCGGCGGCCTTATCTGGTGCGCAAGGAATCCTTGTTGACCGGGGCTTCATTGACCGATGCCCGTGTCCAGATCGACACTCAGTTCGATGAGCCATACGTGGCCATTGATTTTGATCGGAGGGGAGCCCGTGATTTCGAACGGATTACCGGTGAAAATGTCAAGAAGCACCTGGCCATCATTTTAGACGACAAGGTTTATTCCGCGCCGGTCATCCAGGAGAAGATCGTGGGCGGCAAGGCCAGAATCACGGGAAATTTCGACATGCAGGAAGCCCGGGACCTTGCCATTGTGCTGCGTGCCGGGGCTTTGCCCGCTCCAGTGGAGATCATCGAGGAGCGGAGCGTGGGCCCGGCCCTGGGGCATGACTCCATCCGCAAGGGGGTCCTTTCCATGACCGTAGGCGGCATCCTGGTGCTTCTGTTCATGATGATTTATTATAAGGGTTCGGGCATGATCGCCAATCTGGCCCTGGTGTTTAATATTATTCTGATCGCCGCGGGCCTGTCGGCATTCGGGGCCACCCTGACCCTGCCGGGCATGGCCGGCATCATTTTGACCATCGGCATAGCCGTGGACGCCAACGTGATCATATTTGAACGGATACGGGAGGAACTGCGACTGGGCAAAACCCCCTTGGCCGCCATTGCCGCCGGGTTCGACCGCGCCACTCTGACCATTTTAGACGCAAATGTCACCACCCTGATCGCGGCTCTGGTTCTTTTTCAGTTCGGCACCGGACCGGTCAAGGGTTTTGCGGTGACACTGAGCCTGGGGGTTCTGGCCAGCCTGTTTACGGCCCTTGTTTTCTGCCGGATGATTTTCGATCACCTGTATGCTGCTTATAAATTCAAGACCGTCAACATCTGATCCCAACGGCAAAAAAGAATATCAATGGATTTTAACGAATAGATAAGACAGATAAGGAAATATCGTTAATGGAAATCATAAAACCCGGAACCCGTATTGATTTTGTCGGCAAGCGCAACATCGCCTACATTTTTTCACTGGTCATGATCGTTATCAGTATTTTTTCCCTGCTCCTGCACGGCGGGCCAAAGCTTGGGGTGGATTTTGCTGGCGGCACCGTGATCCAGATCCAGGCCGCGCAACCGGTGAGCATCGACAGCATCAGGCAGGGGCTTAATACGATCGACCTCGGGGGATCGGCGGTCCAGCAGTTTGGACCCGGAGAAGACAACGCCTACCTGATCCGCACCGGCAGCGTCATCGATACCGGCACCGGCTTTGCCGATGAGTTGAAAACCGTTCTTTCATCGGCCACCGGCACCGATGTCGATATCCAGCGGGTGGAAATGGTAGGCCCCCAGGTGGGGAAGGACCTTCGTGAAAAAGCGCTGTATGCCATGTTTTATACCCTGATCTTCATTGCCATCTATATTTCCGGCCGGTTTGAACAGAAATGGGTGCTGAGTGCGGTCTTGGCCCTGGCCTTAACCGGTGCGCTGTATGTTTTTTCGCTCGTTTTTTCTTATATTTTTTCTTTGTTTCACCTCAATGTCAGCATTATCCCGGCCCTGATCACCGTTGCCCTGGTGGTCACCCTGCTGCTCTTCTGGCAGTTGCGACTGCGGTATGCCATGGGCGCAATCGTGGCGCTGATCCATGATGTCATCGTCACCGTAGGCGTATTCTCGCTGATGGACATCGAAGTGAGCCTGTCTGTGGTGGCGGCCCTGCTGACCATCATCGGTTATTCCCTCAACGATACAATCATCGTGTTCGACCGGATCCGGGAGAATCAGAAACGGGCCCATCGGATTTCCATGGAGGAGATCATCAATCGCAGCGTGAACGAAACCCTGAGCCGGACCATATTGACGGCCCTGACCACCCTGATCGTGGTAGTGTGCCTCTATTTCCTGGGCGGCGAAATCATTCATGATTTCGCCCGTGCCCTCATGCTCGGCATCATCATCGGCACCTATTCGTCCGTTTATGTGGCCAGTCCCGTGCTGCTCTTTTTCCGGGACGTCCCGGCCGTTTCCCGGGCATGACGGTTGCAAGGGGTTTTGGGGCATGGCCGACATCGGGACCTGGCTGGCGTTAAAAAGTGTGCCAGGCGTAGGCAATCACCTGTATAAACAATTTATTGAGCGGTTTTCGGCCCCTGAAAATGTTTTTTCCGCCCCTGAGGCGGAATTGATTGCAGTGGAAGGCGTCAGTCCGAAACTGGCCCGGGCCATCCGCGTGCATCGGCCGGATGGGGCCGTCCGTGCGGAAATCCAACGGGCCGGAGACTTGGGCTGCCGGATCATTACGTTTAACGACCCTGAATACCCTTCCCTTCTACGGCACATCCATGATCCCCCGCCGTATCTGTATGTCCGGGGCCGTCTGGCAACCTTTGAAAACGGAATCGCCGTTGTGGGCGCCCGGAAAGCATCAAGTTACGGCATGGCCGTTGCCCAGCGCCTTGCCGGGGAATTGTCCATGATGGGCTGGACCATTATCAGCGGCATGGCCCGGGGGATCGACACATCGGCCCATAAGGGCGCCATAGACGTGGCCGGCCGGACCGTGGCGGTCATGGGAAGCGGGTTTGCCGAGATCTATCCACCGGAAAACCGGGTCCTTTTCAACCGGATCTGCGAGCAGGGCGCGGTGATATCTGAATTTCCGGTGCAGGAGTCCCCTAATGCCTATAATTTTCCGGCTCGGAACCGGATTATCTCCGGCATGACCCTTGGCACGGTGGTGGTGGAAGCCTCGTCTAAAAGCGGGTCCCTGATCACCGCGCGCTTGGCTGCAGAACAGGGCCGGGAAGTTTTTGCCGTGCCCGGCAGCATCCATTCCCATACCAGCGAGGGTACGCACAACCTCTTGAAACAGGGGGCCAAGCTCGTGACCACGGCCGAAGACATCATCGAGGAATTCCCACGGTTTCAGGGCCGGGCCACAGGCAGATCCGTCGATACGGCAACCAGAGGGCCCGTCGGAGCATCTGTCGGCCTGACCCTGGATCAGGCCTCCCTCCTGAAGATGATTGACGCCTATCCCGTGCATATTGATGACCTGTGCCGGCGGGCCGGCATGGATATCGGCCGGCTTTCCGGCCTGCTGCTCAACCTTGAACTCAAGGGCCTGATTTATCAGCGGCCCGGCAAATATTTTTGTCTGAAAGAGGAATCCCATTGACCAAACCGCTTCTGATCGTAGAATCGCCGACAAAAGTAAAAACCCTTAACAAATACGTAGGAAAAACCTATAACGTGGCCTCTACCGTGGGTCATATCCGGGATCTTCCCGAGCGGGATCTGGGTATTGATATTGAAAAGGATTTTGCGCCCGAATATGTCACCATCCGCGGCAAGCAGAAAGTGGTCCAGGCCCTTAAAAACGCGGCCAAAGACACTAAAGATGTCTACCTGGCCGCGGACCCGGACCGGGAAGGCGAAGCCATTGCTTGGCACACGGCCGATATCCTCAAGAAACCCGGTCGCCGGTTTCACCGGATCCTGTTTCATGAGCTGACCGCCAAGGGGGTCCAGGAGGCCCTGGCCGCGCCGCAGTCTCTCAATGTCAACAAATACAAGGCTCAGCAGACCCGCCGGCTCCTGGACCGTCTGGTGGGATACCAGATTTCCCCCATTTTGTGGAAAAAGGTCAGATACGGACTGAGCGCGGGCCGGGTTCAGTCGGTGGCCGTGCGCATGATCTGTGAGCGGGAGAGGGCCATCCAGGCTTTCGAGCCCGAGGAATACTGGTCCATCACCGCCGTCCTCGAAGGGGACGCGCCT
This sequence comes from uncultured Desulfobacteraceae bacterium, assembly GCA_964481615.1. Lineage (GTDB taxonomy): Bacteria > Desulfobacterota > Desulfobacteria > Desulfobacterales > Desulfosalsimonadaceae > SURF-33. The sequence goes on from CAYZXZ010000144.1 coordinate 4,532, forward strand.
CCGCCCTTTGCAGCCAAACTGCAGAAGAAAAATGATAAAAAGATCACCGTGTCCGACCAGGCCGCTGCCGACGCTACTGTTGCGGACCTCCATGACGCGTCCTTCGTGGTGGATAAGATCACCAGGAAGACTGTCCGGCGCAACCCGTATCCGCCTTTTATCACCAGCAAGCTTCAGCAGGAGGCCATTCACAAACTGCGGTTTTCGGCTAAAAAAACCATGACCGTGGCCCAGCAGCTCTATGAGGGCATGGACCTGGGGGGCGGGGAATACATCGGGCTCATCACTTACATGCGAACCGATTCCGTCCGGATATCGGCCAATGCGGCCCACGAGGCGCTGGACCTGATCCGGGCCCGGTTCGGACCGGACTATGCTCTGGATAAGCCGCGTTTTTTTAAAAATAAAAACAAGGTCCAGGACGCCCATGAGGCCATCCGGCCCACATCCGTGGCCAAAACCCCGGAATCCGTGACCCCTTACCTGACCCGGGACCAGCTGGCCCTGTATCGCATCATCTGGCAGCGGTTCGTTGCCTCTCAGATGGCCCCGGCCGTGATTCATCAGGTCACGGTTTCCATTAAGGCCGGGGATTACGGCTTCGTCACCACCGGTTCCACAGTGGCTTTTCCCGGGTTCCTGGCTCTTTACCAGACGGCTGATGACGAGGAAAAGGACCAGGGCGAGGGCGGTCAGGAAAAGACGGTGCTTCCGGAACTGACCGAGGGTATGATGTTGAAATTAAGGCGGTTTGACCCAAGGCAGCATTTCACGGCCCCGCCCCCCCGGTTTTCCGAGGCCTCCCTTGTCAAGGAGCTGGAGGAAAACGGAATCGGCCGGCCCAGCACCTATGCGGCGATCCTTTCCACCATCCAGGACAAGGGGTATGTGGAGCTGACCAAGGGGTATTTCCGGCCCAGCGAACTTGGGCTGATCGTCAGCGATTTGCTGGTGGAGAATTTCCCGGACATATTGAACGTGGATTTCACCGCCAACCTGGAAAACGACTTAGACAAGGTCGAAACCGCCGAAACGGATGCCCTGACCCTGCTCAGGGGGTTTTACGAAAAATTCGAGCGCCGCCTGGCATCCGCATCCAGTGGTATGCTTTCCGTCAAGGGCGTGGGCGTGCCCACGGATCTCGACTGCCCGTCCTGCGGCAAACGCCTCCATATAAAGGTGGGGAAAAACGGCCCGTTCATGGCATGCGTCGCCTATCCTGAGTGCACCTGGTCCCGCAACTATACCCGGGATGAAAAAGGCCGGCTCCTTCCCGAGGAACCCGTTCACCAGGCGGCAGAAGGCGAGACCTGCCCCCAGTGCGGCGGCCCCATGGTGCAGAAAAAAGGAAAATTCGGTGATTTTCTGGCATGCAGCGCCTATCCAGGGTGTAAATACACACGATCGGTCAAAAACGGGGCCAATGCCAAATCCACGGGAATGGTCTGCCCGGAGCCGGGATGCAACGGCGAGATCTTAGAACGCGTGTCCAAGCGGGGTAAAATCTTTTACGGTTGCAGCCGGTTTCCGGAATGTGGCTTCGCCACCTGGGACAAGCCCGTAGCCAAGGCCTGTCCGCAATGCAACGCCGCCTTCATGGTGGAAAAAGAGACCAAAAAGGAAGGCAAAATCCACCGCTGTTTGAATCCGGTCTGCAATTATTCGGAGCCGGCGTCATATTGAGCTACCGGATACTGTCGAGATAGGCCAGGTCCCGTGACTGGGTGTTCTTGGTTCCGACGGTCAGGATTTCCATACGACCGTCTGGATTTCTGCGAAAATAAAGTCGACCGTTATAGGCAAACGCTGTTTCTAAGGCGTTGCTTTTCCCTTTTTTGGAAAATACCTTGCGTTTTACCGTTACCAGGGATGGGTCCGTGTTTAACAGGGACATGACTTCCTCGGCTTTCAGGCTCATATCATCGGCCATGTCCGCCAGATTTTCCAGTGCCCGTTCGGTAAGTTCTATCTTTTTATAGAGCGCCTTGAACCGCCTGCCGAGCCTGTCAGCTTCCTTTTCCCGCTGCCGGTCGGCCGCGTCCCGGGTTTTTGCCAGTTCCCGGATCTGTTCCCTGAGCTTGTCGATTTCCGCGTGCTGCTCTTCCTGGAGGGAGAGGTTGATCGTCAGCTTCTCCTCCATATCCGAGATCTCGTCAAACAGTTCCTCTTCGGTCTGTTCGGCCTGGCGTTTTTTTGTCTCAAGCGAGTTCTGGAGCCGCCGGTAATCGGCTAAAAGCGATTCGCGTTCCTGTGACAAATCCTCAATCCGGCTCTGGCCCTGCTCCTTAAATTCCTGGAGTCGCTCGATCTCTGCTTTTCTTTGCAATTCCTCCTGCCGGGCGAAGGCAATGACTCGGCGATAGTGAATCCACAACCAGCTTAGAAAAATCAGCAGGTAAAACAAAAGGATGCCGATCGCCATGATCGACAAGGGTTCGATGGCGGCCTCGACTTGGATGTCTAAACCATCATTTAAAATTTTAAAGTTTTCTTCCGCCAGCCGGACCGGGTCGACGGGCGGCAAGTGATCATCCTGGTAGGTGGCCGGATAGATAATGCTGCCGCGGCGGGTGGTTACGCTGATGTCGAGCCGTCCACC